>JAGQHW010000030.1 GCA_020431645.1 Carnobacterium sp.
GTCTTATTAATTGGAATTGTTTGTGGTTCATTAAATAAGATGGGTGTGAATTATGGTATTCAGTTTATGACACTATATGCTGCACCTTGGATTATTGAAAAATTAACTCTCTTATAAAAAAAAAACTAAAAAAGGAGATTTCTTATGAAAGCAACGGGTATATCAAACGGAAAAATTATCTTAATGGGCGAACATTCTGTTGTTTATAATGAACCCGCTATCGCAATTCCTTTTCTTGCTACTGCGATTGAAACGGTCATTGAAACAACGACTGGACCCGTTATATTAGATTGTTTTTTTTATAAAGGACCGTTATCTCAAGCTCCTAAACGGTTATTAAATTTAGCAACGGTTATTAAAGAAAGCGTCAAGAACTTAGCTAGACCCTTAGAAAATTTTACTGTTACTATCACTAGCACCATTCCTGCTGAAAGAGGAATGGGTTCTAGCGCTGCTGTTGCTGTAGCTACTATTCGTGCTTTATTTCGCTATTTTGATGAACCTTTATCTAACACTGTTCTGTTAGAATTAACCAATATCTCTGAAACGATTGCACACGGCAATCCGAGCGGTTTAGATGCAGCTATGACTAGTAGCAACTCACCTCTTTACTATATTAAGGGTCAAGAATTTGAATTTTTTCCGCTTAATATGACTGCTTACTTAGTCGTGGCCGATACAGGTATCACAGGCCAAACAAAAGAGGCAGTTGAAAATATTGCACAGTTGTATCAAACCGCACCTAAACAAACCGATTACTTGATAAAACAGTTAGGTCAATTAACTAAAGAGACTAAATTAGCTATTGAAAAAGATCAAGCTATTGCCTTAGGAACTAACATGACTCAAGCACACCAATTACTTGACTCGCTAGGTGTCAGTAGTCATGAATTAAATGAGCTTGTTGATGTTGCGTTAGATTCAGGTGCATTAGGTGCGAAACTAACCGGCGGCGGACGTGGAGGCTGTATGATTGCCTTAGCAAAAAACGAAACTGCTGCTAAACGACTCTCTAAAGATTTACTAAAAGCAGGCGCTCAGCACACATGGCTTTACAACATGAGAAAGGACGAACGAGATGACTGAAAAAATAGTACGAGCACATACCAATATTGCTTTAATAAAGTACTGGGGAAAAAGAGACGAATCGCTTATCTTACCAGCTAGCAGCAGTCTTTCTTTAACGTTAGATGCTTTCTATACAGATACTTCTGTTACTTTTGATGACTCTCTTGAATCGGATACTTTTTACTTAAACGGTTGTTTACAAAATGAAACGGCTACAAGAAAAGTCAGTACTTTCTTAAATTTATTTAGAGAACCTGCTGGCATTTCTTCTCCTGCATTAATTAAAAGTACCAACTTTGTACCTACAGCAGCTGGTCTAGCTTCTTCTGCATCTGGAATGGCGGCTTTAGCAGGTGCTGCTAACTTAGCCTGTCATCTTCAGCTCTCTCAACGTGAATTGTCTCTTTATGCACGTAGAGGGTCTGGATCAGCTACACGTAGCATCTATGGTGGATTTGTTGAATGGCAAATGGGCACTTGTGCCGCTGATTCTTATGCTGTGCCTATTGATGATGCTGATTGGGATATCGGAATGGTTGTCGTCGTTGTTAACAGCCGTAAAAAAGAAATGTCTAGTCGTGAAGGAATGAAAAATACGGTAAAGACCTCACCATTTTATGCCGGTTGGCTAGATAGTACGGCTAAAGATTTAATCGAGATTAAAAAAGCTATTTCCTTACAAGATTTCCAAAAGATGGGCGAAATAACGGAAAGCAATGGAATGAAAATGCATGGTACCATGTTAGGCGCTAATCCTCCTCTTTCTTATTGGGAACCAGATAGTGTCGTCGCGATGCAACTGGTCCAACAATTGCGAAAAGAAGGCATTCCTTGTTATTTTACAATGGATGCCGGTCCAAACGTCAAAGTTCTTTGTCGCTTGACGGATAGTAAAAAAATAAAAGCACGATTTGCAAAACTTTTTAACCCAGAGCAACTAATCATTGCTAAACCTGGTGAAGGTCTCAAAATTCTGACAGAGTAGAGAATTGGATTGAATCTCAAAGGAGGAAATAAGAAATGATAGAAGTTTCAGCACCTGGTAAGCTTTATATTGCAGGTGAATATGCCGTGGTCGAACCTGGCCATCCCGCTATTATTGTAGCCGTTGATCAGTTTATTACAGTATCACTTGAACAAACAAAACATATTGGCAGCATTACTTCTTTCCAATATGGAAATTTACCGATTTTATGGCGAAGGCACAATGATCAATTAGTTTTAGATAAACGAGAAAATCCTTTTCACTATATTTTAGCAGCAATCACCGTTACAGAAAAATACGCCAAAGAACTGAATAAGGAGCTATCTTTTTTTAGTCTAACAATAGACAGTGAGTTAGATAGCTCTAACGGTCGAAAGTATGGCTTAGGCTCTAGTGCTGCTGTTACTGTCGCTACTATCAAAGCTTTGTGTCAGTTTTATACCTTAGATTCTAATGATGAAGTAGTGTTCAAACTAGCTGCGTTAGCTCATCTGTCTGTCAAAAGTAATGGGTCTTGTGGAGATGTAGCCGCAAGTGTTTATGGTGGCTGGATAGCCTTTACTACTTTTGATCGTGATTGGGTCGCTTCTCAACAAAATAAAGAACACTACTCTATAAAAAAATTGATTGACACTGATTGGCCTCTGCTTTCTATTGAGTCTTTAACACCACCTCGTGATTTACGTTTAGTTATTGGTTGGACAGGTTCGCCTGCTTCTACTTCTGATTTAGTTGATGAAGTAACCAATCAAAGAAACCGTGATAAAAATGCGTACGATAACTTTTTAAAAGACAGCAAACAATGTGTGAACCAAATGATTGAAGGATTTCAACAAAACAACATCCAAATGATTCAAGAACAGATTAGAAAAAATCGTGCGCTTTTAATAAAGATGAGTCAAGATACGGATGTCATTATTGAAACCCCTGCCTTAACTCAATTGTGTAACGTTGCTGAGCAGTATCACGGTGCGGCAAAATCATCTGGTGCTGGTGGTGGCGACTGCGGAATTGTCTTGTTTAATCGTAGAGAAGGCTTATTGCCTTTAATGACCGCTTGGGAAAAAGAGGGCATCACAAATTTGCCTCTACACGTTTATACAACTAAATAGCTCGTAAAAAGAAAGGATGATCTTCATGAACCCTGCAAATAACCGGAAAAATGAACATGTCTCTTTAGCAATGAATTTTTTCCAAGAATCTTCTAAATCTGATTTTGATGCACTCCACTATGTCCATCATTCTTTCCCTCAAATGTCTGTTGAAGAAGTTAACCTTTCGACTTCTTTTGCTTCATTTCAGTTAGATGCTCCTTTTTATATTAACGCAATGACCGGTGGCAGTGACTGGACAAAAAAAATCAATAAAAAGCTCGCTACAGTTGCTCAAGAAACGGGTATCGCTATGTCAACTGGTTCAGTAAGTGCAGCTTTAAAAGATCCGAGTGTAAAAGATAGTTTCACCATTATAAGAGAAGTTAATCCTACTGGTTTAGTCTTTGCTAATCTTGGAACAGGTCAAACGGTTGAAAATGCTAAAAAAGCTGTCGATTTATTAAATGCTGATGCTTTACAAATTCATATCAATGCTCCTCAAGAGTTGATTATGCCCGAAGGAGATCGTGATTTTTCTAATTGGCTTGAACAATTAAGTGCTATCACCGCTGCATTAGATGTTCCTGTTATTGCTAAGGAAGTTGGTTTCGGGATGAGTCGAGAAACAATCAAATCTATTCTAGCTACTGGCGTAAAAACGATTGATATTAGTGGAAAAGGTGGCACAAACTTTGCTCAAATTGAAAACTACCGTCGTAAAACCAATAAAATAGATTACTTAGAAAATTGGGGACAATCTTCTGTCATCTCTTTGCTAGAAGCACAAGAATTCTTAACCACTGCTGACATCCTTGCTTCAGGTGGAATTCGTCACCCATTAGATATCGTAAAAGCTCTTTCTCTAGGAGCTAAGGCGGTTGGTATTTCTTCTTTAATTTTAAATATGATCATTAAAGATGGTGTCGATGAGACGATTAGCCAAATCAATGATTGGAAAGAAAATTTGAGAGCCCTCATGACACTTGTCGGTAAAAAGACTGTTTCTGATTTACAACGAACGGACTTTATTCTTACTGGCGAAGTAAAAGAATGGTGTCTAGCACGCGGGATTGATTACACTCACTTTGCTATTCGTTCGATAACAGACTAGTAAAAAAGTAAGTAAATTTTCGGTATTTAACTAAAAAGAAAGAAGGTTTTATTAATGAAGTCTTTTTCAGCTCTTGTTGCAAAAGAAGAAAACAACACACTTGTCACTACTATTCAGCAACTAACTAAAGAAGAATTACCTGCAGGAGAAGTTTTAATTGAGGTCCATTACTCTGGTGTCAATTATAAAGATGCTTTAGCTGCAACATTAGGTAGTGGTGTGGTAAGAAATTACCCTCTTACGCTGGGAATTGATCTAAGTGGGATTGTTGTTGAGTCGGCTGTCTCGTCAATTAAAAAAGGCGATTCTGTTATTGTTACGAGCTATCAATTAGGAGTAGCACACGACGGTGGGTATAGTCAATATGCTCGGGTTCCTAGTGAATGGGTCGTTCCTTTACCAGAAGGTTTAAGTTTGAAAGAAGCGATGATTATCGGAACAGCTGGTTTTACTGCTGCACAGTCTATTCAAGCATTAGAATCAGCTGAAGTCAATCTAAGCCAAGGTACTGTTTTAGTTACAGGTGCTACAGGAGGTTTAGGCAGTATGGCTATTGCTATGCTAGACAAGCTAGGCTATTCTGTTGAAGCTGTCTCTCGTAAAAAAGAGCAATCAGCTAATTACTTATCTAGCTTAGGAGCTAAATCTATTTTGTCTCCCACTGATATTGATTTACCAAAATCTAAGCCACTAGCTAAACCACGCTGGTCAGCTATTATTGATCCAGTGGGAGGTCCTCAGTTGAGCTCTTTATTAGCTCAACTACACTATAATGGCGCAATCGCATTAAGCGGCAATGCTGGCGGTATTAAATTTGACGCAACTGTTTTACCTTTTATTTTACGTGGCGTAAAATTAATTGGAATAGATTCTGTTGAGTATCCTATCGCGTTAAGAAAACAAATTTGGCAAAGGATAGCAACAGATATGAAACCTGTTCACTTAGCAACTATGATTGAACAAGAAATCGAGTTAGCAGACTTACCTTCAGCTTTCTCTAAAATACTAGCCGGTGGCATGCAAGGACGGACGCTCGTAAAAATAAAGTAAGCATACAGAAAAGATGCTAGGACACTATGTCCCAGCATCTTTCTCTTTTTCAACTCATTAATTCTTGAAATATATTCATTTTATCTTCTTCTTTTTTTGGATTTAACATGATCCAATTTTTATCTATATCTTTGAAACCTAACTGATGATAGATACTTCCAGCTACTGGATTATGATAAAATAGACAAGCTTTTTTATTTTTTTCTAGGCAGTCTTGAGTAAGAGAAGCTGCAATAGCTTTAGCGTATCCTTTACCTTCCTCAGATTCTATTGTACCTATTCGGGTAATCATTGCTACCATTGAACTCTGCGCTGATAGTCTTCCTGAAGAAACAATTTCGTTCTTTTCATTTTTTATTACTTTTATATGAATATCGTCATTTTCTATCAGTTCTGATAAGACTCTCTCTGTTTCTGATAAAGTTTCAAAACAGTCTTTTTGCCAGTCAATATAAGCAGGAATATCTTCTTTTTCCAACGCCTGTACAAGATTCATCTTTTGAGGAAGCACTAGTAATTCTTCACAGACAGAAATAACTGTTTCAGCTTTTTCTAGTTCAGGAAAATAATCGATATACTGATCTATCAATTTCTTTTCTCCACTAATTGCTTTAATTTCAGCTAAACTTTGCAATAAAGGTAGAAACGTCTCTAATCCAGAAAATTCTTCTTCATGTACCGGAATAGCGATATCTCTATACCGTAACAATACTCCTGTAACATCATCAAGATCATTTGTGTATACCCAAACATCTTGATCTAAAGAATCAAATCCATATCTTTCTATGTCTGCGATAACAAATGCGTTTGTTATTGGATCGATTGCTAAAAAATCTAGAACTAAGTCTTTCTGGTTATCAGTACATTTATATATCAAGATTATTCCTCCTAATCTTTCCTGTTTTTCTTTCTTTTACTCTTCCCAAGCCGATGAATAAGAGATAATAGCTGCAAATTTTTCATTAAATTCACGATTTAAAAGACGTTTTTCATGGCGCTTTTCATACCCACTACACACTAATTTTTCTTCTTGGGTTGTGGGTTCGATTAACGGCACAAGTACACTTAGATTGGATTCACTTTTCATTGAGACAAACGTACTAAAACTTGTTGCTGCTAAGTACCGTTCTCCAGTCATTAGATTTTCTCCCATAATTTTACAAAAAACTTCCATAGATGATTTCCCTACTCCTGACACATAGCTTTCAATACAAACAGAATGATTGCTTGGTAAAGGGTGTAAAAAATCTAATGAATCAATGGAAGCTGTGACCGTTATCCCTCTTGAATGACGAGCCGCTGAAATAGATGCTATGTTATCAATCCAACTCATCAAATTCCCACCAAATAAAGTCTGATGGTGATTTAAATCAGATGGCAATACACGATGTGTTTGAACTGCTTTTGATTCAATGCATTTTTTTGTTGCACGATTTGTTAAATCTGCCATATTTCCCCTCCTATAAGTCTATATTCGTTAACACCATCTAGCTTCTTTTCTATCTTATTATAGCACGGTTCTTTTCAAGATAGCTTATAGAAGAATTCAATTTAAATAAATAAACAAAGATAGGCTAGTCACTCCAACAACCATTGAAATCAATAAGCTTTTAGTATAATAAGCTACACATGCTGTCAAAAGAGACGGAATTAACTTGAAATTAGTTAATGGATCAAGAGTTAAATCTCCACTCCAAAAAAAGATATCAGAAAAAATGAGTGCTGAAAAAATAGACACGGGAATAAAAGACATCCACTTAGCTAATGTTTCAGGAATTGTTCGTTTGCTCAACACTAACATTGGCAACATTCTAGGTAGATACGTTACTATCGCCATACCAAGAATCAACGTCCACGGATTTAATTTCATTTAGAGTAAAGCCTCCTTTGATTTTTTCTCCTCACTAGTCTTATCTACTAAATAACCGAAAAGAGATGCTAGAATTGCTGCAATAACTAAGGCAATGTTGTGATGCAATAATTCCATTAAACCAACTGATAAAAGACCCGCTACTAAACCAACAACAACAAATAATTTAGAAACAAGTTGATTGATCAATAAAGCAATAAACATCGCAATTAATACATAATTCATGATGGTGATATCAATGGTCAATGCACTGCCAATAAATCCTCCAACTGTTGTACTAACGATCCAAGTTAAGTAAGCTAATACATTTGTAGCTAATGCTTGATAGTCTGTCCATTTGTGATTTTTGAACTGGTTGTAATTAATAGCATAAGCCTCATCTGCTAACGTATGACTAAATAATAAGATAAATGGAATAGAGCTTTTTTTAAAAAAACCAGATAAACTAGAACTCATTAATAAGTGCCTAATATTCAAAAAGAAAACCATTAATATAATCGTCGGAGCCGTTGAACCGATAACAACCATCGATGCAGCCATAAATTGAGCAGCGCCAGCAAAAACGATTAAACTCATCAATAAAATAGCTGAAATACTAAAACCAGAATCATACAAAAGCATTCCACAAGCTAAACCTAATGGAATGTACCCTAACATTACTGGGAAAATAATTTTAAACCCTTCTTGCCAGTCTTTTCTTTTCATTTATTTTCCTCCTTAGTACAAAACAGTAAAGGCCAGTATATCATATTCCACCCTCTTTTCCTCATCTAATTTTAATCGAATTTCATTTATCTTAAAGAGTGTATTGTACTCTCAAATCTATTTTGCTATGCTAAGTCTACTAACTAATGAAAAGAGGGTAAAATAACATTATGCTAAAAAAAGTTCTGTTGCGTATTTTCTTTATTAGTTGTCTTTATTTTTTAGTCTACTTATTTTCATCAACCTTTCGCTTAATGGTAGCAAGCGGAGGATTTTGGGCTTACTTACATGTCTTTATGAGCAGTGTCTTGTTTCTTGGTATTTTCCTAATTGTGGCTTCTATTTTACATTACTTATTTGTTGAATAAAAAAACCGATTGCTACATCCCAACACTATTGGGGTGAGCAATCGGTTTTTTATTTACTACTTCATTCAATGAAACGCGTTAATCAAGAATAACTTCGTGAATCAATTGAATAGGTTCTGCTTTTTCTGAAATCATAATATTTTCTTGAATTTTATTTTCTACTGCTGTTACATCTAATTGATTGCTATGAATGGTTACAAGAGACTCACCTTTTTTAACGGTATCTCCAACTTTTTTACGCAGCATCAAACCAACAGCCAAATCAATAACACTTTCTTTGTTTGCTCTTCCAGCTCCTAACATCATAGCTGCTATTCCAATTTCATCTGCATTGATTTGAGAAAGAACACCATCACGAGAAGCCAATACTTCTGTCTGATAAGCCGCTTGCGGAAGACGTTCTGGGTGGTCAATAACCGAAGCATCTCCACCTTGTGAAGCAACAAATTCTTTAAATTTCTCAAGAGCCTTGCCGTTAGTTAAGTTTTCTTCTAGTAGTAATCTAGCTTCAGCTAAATTACTGCCTATTCCAGCTAGGTGAACCATTTGACTGCCTAATGTTAAACAAAGATCTACTAAGTCTTCTGGACCATGTCCTTCTAAGGTATCGATAGCTTCTTTTATTTCTAAAGCATTGCCAATAGCATTACCTAAAGGTTGGCTCATATCAGAAATAACAGCCATTGTTTGACGTCCAACAAGATTTCCAATTTTAACCATAGCGTGTGCTAATTGTCTTGCATCCTCTTCTGTCTTCATAAATGCACCTGCACCTATTTTTACATCTAAAACGATAGCATCTGCTCCAGCAGCAATCTTTTTACTCATGATTGAGCTAGCAATTAAAGGAATCGATTCCACAGTACCTGTAACATCACGTAAAGCATATAACTTTTTATCTGCTGGTGTTAGATTTCCAGATTGGCCTACTACCGCTACTTTATTTTTATTAACCAACTCAATAAATTTCTCTTGTGTTAATTCAACAGTAAACCCTGGAATAGCTTCAAGTTTATCAATCGTTCCGCCGGTATGACCCAACCCACGACCACTCATCTTAGCAATAGGAACTCCCAAACTAGCTACCAAAGGAGCTAATACTATCGTAGTCGTATCACCTACTCCACCGGTAGAATGCTTATCGACTTTTACTCCGTGGATAGCAGAAAGATCAATTGTTTCTCCTGAATTTACCATACTCATTGTTAAATCACTGCGTTCATGATCATTCATTCCTTGGAAATAAATTGCCATTGCCATCGCACTCATTTGATAATCAGGAATCTCACCAGTTGTAAATCCTTCTATCATAAAATTAATTTCTTCTGTCGTTAATGATTTTCCATGTTGTTTCTTAGCAATCAAGTCTACTATCCGCATATCCGTCTGTCTCCTTTAATTCATTTTATGATACAATTTTACCATACTTCGATGTGTTACCGGTTTCAATAATATGGATTATTAACTCTTTTTCAGCATTTTATCATCAAGTTCTTATTATTCATCTAACATCAAGCACTTCTACAGCCGTTTCGTGTCCCACAATGACTGTGTTAACCATATCTAAAAATAGACCATGTTCCACGACACCAGTTAATCCATCTAACCAACTAGCTAACTCATGAGGGTCTTCTATTGCACCTAAATGTAGGTCAATAATATAGTGTCCACCGTCGGTTACGTAAATTTCTTTTGACTCATCTAAACGCAACTCAGGGTGCAGATTCTTTGATTCGAATAATCTAAACAGTTGTTTGTAGCCAAAAGACACAATTTCAACCGGCAAAGGGAACGCACCAAGTGTTTTTACCATTTTACTATCATCAACAATCCAAATAACTTTATCACTTGCATTGGCTACTAATTTTTCAAATAATAAAGCACCGCCGCCACCTTTGATTCCTTGATGATTTTCACTTACTTCATCCGATCCATCAATCGTTAAATCAATTTTCTTAACATCATTTAAATCTACTAATGGAATATTCAATGCCTCTGCTTGCTCTTTTGTGCGAGTAGACGTTGTTACCCCGGTAATCTTTAAACCTTCTTTGACTCTTTTTCCAAGCGCTTCTACTAAATAATAAGCCGTTGAGCCTGTTCCTAATCCAACAGTCATACCTTCTTTGACATACTCTGCTGCTTTTTCTCCAACCATTTGTTTAACATTCATGCTATTTCCTCCTTATTTTCGTTCTACCTTTTTTACAAAAAAATGATGCAAACTAAAAATATGTAGAATTCTAAACACTTTTGGCTAAACTTATTTTCTTACTTTACTTTGGCTGGTTAATTAATCCTCAGTCAAATAAAAGTCTTACTTTTTTATTTTACCATTTATATCAGCTAAAAAGCAATAATCGAACGACTTATCTTCTTTTAAAAAATAACAGTAAAACGCCTACACTAAAATAGAGTTCCTCACTCTTACTTTTGGTGTAGACGTTTTATTTCAAACTCTTATTGACCGTATTTAAACCTCTCTTACCCATCAGAATAAGAAAGGTACATTGCTTTCTTTTTATTTAGAAAAAGTTATTTCTTCTTTTCCATCTATTTCTACAATAGAACGTGCAGGGCTTGTTTGCGAAATGATTTGTCCATTTCGAATAGAATACAAGACAACAGCTTGTCTTCTGACAGCTTCATATCCACTATCTGCATCTAAAACAATTACATTGCCTGGCTTACCTATTTCAATCCCATATTGCTCTTGAACATGCATCACTTTAGCACTATTGGTACTGATTAAGTGAAGTGACTGGTTGATTTCTTCATACCCCATCATCTGACCAACATGCAATCCCATATGCAGAACTTGTAGCATATTGCCCGTTCCCAAAGGATACCAAGGATCAAAAATGTCATCGTGCCCAAAAGCTACGTTCATACCCGCTGCTTTCAACTCTTTAACCCGTGTTAATCCCCTTCTTTTGGGATAGCTGTCAAATCGACCTTGTAAATGGATATTAACTAACGGATTCGAAACGAAGTGAATCCCAGATAGTTTCAAGATACGAAATAACTTTGATGTGTAAGCGTCATTATAAGAACCCATTGCTGTTGTGTGACTAGCTGTAACTTTATCTCCTATACCGTATTCATATGCTCTCGTGGCCAGTACTTCTAAAAAGCGTGATTGCTCATCATCCATTTCATCACAATGAACATCGATAAGCGCGTCATATTTTATCGCTAGTTCAACTAACTGATTGATTGATTCAACCCCATATTCACGTGTAAATTCATAGTGTGGAATCCCTCCAACAACGTCTGCTCCTAACTTTAAAGCTTCTTCTAATAAGTTAAGTCCATTAGGGTAAGATAAAATACCTTCTTGTGGAAAAGCCACAAGTTGAACAGTCACATAATCTTTCATTTCTTCGCGTAATTCAATCAATGCTTTTAATGCGGTTAAAGAAGGGTGAGTGATATCTACATGTGTTCTGACAAACTGAATGCCGTTAGCTAGTTGCATCTTCAAGGCTTTACGAGCTCTTGTTTTCACATCTTCAATGGTCAAAAATTGTTTTCTTTCTGACCAGGTTTCGATGCCTTCAAATAAGGTCCCACTTTCATTCCAACGTGGCTCACCGGCGGTTAAAACAGAGTCTAAGTGAATATGTGGTTCGATAAAAGGTGATGTTACCAGTTTACCTTTCACATCTACTACTTGATGTCCTTTTACTTGTTCCAATGCAATGCTATCCTCAATCCGTGTGATGAAGCCTTCTTCAATCAATATATCTTGTTTTTTGTTTTGATCATAAAGCCAACCGTTTTTTATTAACACTTTTTAATCTCCTTTATTTTTTAACTGATCTCATTGGTTAGGCTTTCCATTTTTAATGCTACTTGAGATGGCTTCATTACTTTAACCAAAACAGTATACGTTGCTATAGCTACAAGGATGCCATTAATAGCTGCGATTCCCGGTACATAAAGTGCAGCTAGTGAGCCTAGCGCTGTAGCTAATAAAGCATGAACGTTTACACTTCTAAACTCTTGTGTATCAAAATGCTTGTATCTTTCTTTATCATGTAAGAAATAATCCGCAATCAAAATCCCGCCAACTGGAGGAATAAAGGTGCCTAGCGACCCTAAGAATACTTGAAAGTTATTGTATAAAAAGAGTGAAGACAACGTACCAAGAAGTCCTAAAATCAAGACAATTTTTTTCTTTGGTTGTTTTGTGATATTTGAAAAACCAAGTCCTGCTGTGTAAATTGCATTATCATTTGTTGTCCAAATATTTAATCCTAATACAACGATAGCTGGAATAATTAAGCCTTGCGAGAACATGACTTCTGAAACATCTGATAAGCCTGTGACCATTGCCCCAACAGCTCCAAATAAAAACATCAACGAATTTCCAACAAAGAAAGCTAAAACCGTTGTAACAACACTAATTTTTTGGGATTTTGCAAATCGAGTAAAGTCTGCTGTTGTTGAACCTCCACTAATGAATGAACCTATTGTTAAGGATATAGCTGTTCCCATTGTAATTGGATTAGTTGGTGTAAGAGACAAGATCTCTTTCATCCCACCTGCAGATTGAATCGCATCTATAACTGACTTACCTCCCAACAAGGCAATCGCCGGTACAGAAATGAAACTAATGATTGCAAGAGTTTTCATTCCAAAAAACGCTGAGGTTGTCATCGCTATTCCGGCAACAATAACTAGGACTGGGATACTGATACCTGTTACTTTATGAATGGGGAGTGCAATCATCGCAATCCCTACACCAAACCATCCAACTTGCGTTACCCCTAAGAGAAACGAAACCAAGTAAGAACCTTTTTCTCCAAAAGAATACTTTGCTAGTAGATGAGTTGATAATCCTGTACCTGAACTGATGAAAGCAAGAAAACCGGTGTAAATACCTAAGATTAAGTTTCCGATAAACACAGCTATTACAAAGTCTCTAAAAGATAGTCCAGCTCCAAGAGTTCCACCTGTTAACATACTTGCAGAAAAAAATGTGAAGCCTAACATGATAAAAAGCATCGACCAAAATCCCTTTTTATCTTCCTTTTGCACTTTTGCTAATGAATAATCCTTGTCTTGCTGAGTGTTTTCCATTTTACTCCTCCTTATTCACCAGTACCTGCACATACAAAAAGACCCCTTGTCAAAAAAACGACAAGGAGTCTGCGTATACATACAGCAGTACAACACTGCCTCTTTAGACAGTGCAAACCTTGTCAGCCTCTCTGGACTGATTTTAAAGGTACCGATATTTTATTAATGTTAATCTTATATGTTTAAGCCCACTGTGTCAACTTAAATCTTTTTGAAAAGAAGTTTAAGCAGCATAAACAAATTCAAATTGGATACAAACGACTTCTATCTTTGGAGAAAAATGCCAGTGTTCCTCTTTGCATTGTTTTTCAAAATAATCTTGGTATAACTCCTGCCAACCGGTTAAAGTACGGTCTCCTTCGCCTTCTTCATAAGCCAATTCAGCGGATACTTGATCAAATGGTAAGATAGACACTTTTAATAGTTGCACTATCCCGATAGCTTGATTGTTGCCATCTAGAATCATCGAATAGCTTCCTTCTTGAGGGACGGATTTTTCTTTTCTTTGATATTCTAGCAACAATGTTGTTTTTGCCGTTTTTAATCCTTCTAATATTAATGCTGCAGAGTGATTGGCTCTATCTTTGGTATCTCCAAAAGTCATTAAGTCGTAATGATTTGGTAATGTAGAATTTTGAAGTTTAAAATTTTCCCATAACTCTTCTGCCGACTCATTTATCATTATTTCACTTTGCTCCTGTTCATTATTTTGAACAACTTAATCTCCTTATTCAAAATCTTTTTCATTCACTTGATGGATTTTAGTTCATTTAGTTAAGTAACGTCAACAGGAAGTGTACCATAATCCGAACAGTATTGTTTACTATTATCGCTATTTCCATCTTATTTTCGATGCATTTTAAATTCTAAAAACAAATCGTTGTACACACCAATAGACTCTTTACCTAAATCATCATAGACTTCTAAATTTTCTAATGTCTGATTACTAGGATAAAATTGTTCATCCTCTGTTATCTCTAGTGGCAATTGTTTTTTTGCTGCTTCATTTGGTGTTGAATACCCAATGTATTCAGCATTTTGAGCAGCATTTTCCGGATCAAGCATAAAATTAATAAACGCATAAGCAGCTTCTTTATTTTTTGCTGTTTTAGGAATAACGAAATTATCAAACCAAAGATTAGAGCCCTCTTCTGGAATAACATAATGTAAATTTTCATTTTGATCCAGCATTTCTGCTGCTTCACCAGAAAAGGTTACAGCTACTGAGCTTTCTTCTTGAATCATATACATCTTGATTTCATCTGCCACAATAGCTTTAACATTAGGTGTTAAGGTGCTTAATTTTTCTGCTGCTGCTTTTAGTTCATTTTTATCTTTTGTATTTAATGAATAACCCAAACTATTTAAAGACAAGCCCATTACTTCTCTGGCTCCATCAATTAACATAACGTCGTTTTTTAATGTTGGGCTCCAAAGGTCATCCCAATGCTTTATCTCTTCTTTATCTAGAAATTTATCATTATAAATAATACCTAGTGTTCCCCAGAAATATGGAATTGAATACGTATTTTTGGGATCAAAAGATTGATCTAAAAACAAGTCATTTATATTTTCTAATCCTTTAATTTTATTGTGATCTAATTTGATTACCATCTTTTCTTTAATCATCCGTTGAATCATGTATTCACTCGGAACAGCTAAGTCATAAGCTGTTCCTCCTTGTTCAATCTTAGTATACATAGCTTCGTTCGAATCAAATGTTTCATAAGATACGCGGTAGTCTGTTTCTTGTTCAAATTTAGTGATTAATTCTGGATCAAGATAGTCTCCCCAGTTATAAAAGTTCAGCGTATTATCTGACGTAATACCTTGTGATTTGCTCAATTGATCAATAGAAACATACAATCCCACACTGATAGCTAAAATTGAAACAATTATTATCAGTAATCTTTTCATCTAATTGGCACCGCCCCAACTGCTAATCGCTTTTTATTTTTTTGTTTTTTCGATAGATTGTGTTGTTGGATAAAATAATAACCTACAACAAGTAAAAGAGAGAACAAGAACATCAATGCGCTTAATGCGTTGATTTCTAAACTCACTCCTTGTCTTGCTCTAGAGTAAATCTCGACAGCTAGTGTTGTAAAGCCATTTCCTGTTACAAAAAAAGTTACTGCAAAATCATCTAATGAATAGGTAAAAGCCATAAAGAACCCTGCTAAGATACCTGGGGTAATGCTTGGTAGAATAACTTTACTTAACACCTGCCAATTATTTGCGCCTAAATCACGGGCGGCCATAATCATCGTGTCATTCATTTCTTTTAACTTAGGCAAGACCATTAAAACGACAATTGGAATACTAAAGGCAATATGCGACAGTAAAACCGATGCAAATCCCAAACTGAAGCCAATAAATGTAAATAAAATCAGAAAACTAGCACCGATAATAACATCTGGTGAGACCATTAAAACATTATTTAAACTAAGCAATGTCGTACGTGTTTGTCTTTTTTTTGTGTAATAAATAGCTAGAGCTCCAAAGGTTCCAATGACTGTCGCGGCTAACGAGGAGAGCAAAGCCACAAGGAGTGTATTTAGCACAATTGTGATTAAACGTTTGTCTTCAAAAACAGCCACATAATTGTCCCAAGTAAATCCCTCAAAACTAGTCATCGTTCCTCCTGAATTAAAGGAATAAAAAATTAAATAAAAAATAGGAGCATAAAGAACACTGAAAACAGCTATCAAATAAAGATTAGACCACTTAATTGATTTTTTTTTCATTTATGTCCCCTCTCTTTCTTTTTCTTTTCACCAGTTAAAACCATGATTAAAAGCATGGCAACAATCAAGACAACTCCGATTGTTGAACCCATACCCCAGTCTTGTGTAACAAGAAAGTGTTGTTCAATAGCTGTACCTAATGTAATCACTCGGTTTCCACCAATCAACCGCGTTAACATAAATAAAGATAACGACGGGATAAACACAGCTTGTATCCCACTTTTAACGCCGTTTAATGTCAAAGGAAAGACCACCCGTCTAAACGTATCTAGTCCATTTGCTCCTAAATCACGACTAGCTCGCTCATATGACGGATTTAACTCTTCTAACGCATTAAAAATAGGTAGAATCATAAAAGGAATTTCAATATACGTTGCTACTAATAAGAAACTAACATCAGTAAACAAAATTTGTTGCCTACCAATTCCAATAAACAACAAAAAGTCATTTACTGAACCATTAATACTAAAAATACCGATAAATGCATACGCTTTTAGCAATAAATTTATCCAAGTAGGTAAAATAATTAGCAATAACCACAATTGCTTGTGTTTGGTTTTGTTTAATAAATACGCTGTTGGATAGCTAATCAGTAAGGTTAATACCGTTATTAAGAAAGCATACCAAACTGAATTTACGGTCATTCTTAAATAAGTGCCTGATTCAAAATACGTTTGATAATTTGCTAGCGTAAACTGTCCTTCAACGGTAAAAAAAGATTGGTAAAAAATCAATAGTAAAGGAGCTGCGACAAAAAATATCAGCCATAAACTATACGGTATAAAATAAAATAATTTTGATTGTTTCGTCAATTTTTTGTCCTCCCTACTCCTCTTCGTAGCTTTCAAGACGTGCATCGAATTCTTGCTCTGACTCTCCAAAGCGCATCACGTGTATATCCTCAGGTTCAAAATAAAGCCCAACTTCGCTTCCAACAATGGCTTTTTTAGTGGAATGAACCATCCATTCATTGTTTTCACGGTCACGTCCAATAATTTCATAATGGACACCTCTAAAGAGCTGTGTGTTGACTTTAATAGTGATCTTTCCTTTTTCTACAGTCGTCAACCCTAAATCCTCTGGACGTAAAACGACTTCAACCTTTTCATGAGGCTTCATTCCAGCATCTACGCATTCAAGTGAATGCCCTACAATAGAAACAAGGTAATCTTCAATCATATGTCCTTTGACAATATTGCTTTCTCCAATAAAATCAGCAACATACCGGTTAATTGGCTCATCGTATACATCAACTGGTGTTCCACTTTGTACGATTTCTCCATCTTTCATTACAAAAATTTCATCACTCATCGCTAATGCTTCTTCTTGGTCATGTGTCACGAATACAAATGTGATACCCAAGCGACGTTGCAACTCACGCAACTCGTATTGCATATCTGTTCGTAATTTTAAGTCTAATGCAGATAAGGGTTCATCTAACAATAAAACTTCAGGTTCATTAACTAGTGCACGCGCAATCGCTACACGTTGACGTTGACCACCGGACATTTCACTAATATCACGATCTTCATAACCCGACAAACGAACCATCTTCAACACATTTTCAACTTTTTCTTTAATTGTTTTATTGTTCATCTTTTTGATTCGCAATCCAAAAGCAATATTTTCATAAACAGTCATATGTGGAAACAAAGCATAATCTTGAAAAACAGTGTTTACTTTGCGCTTATTAGCTGGTAAATCATTAACAACTTTTCCATCTAAAGTAATTGTTCCTTCATTTGCGTCAGTAAATCCTGCAATTAATCGTAAAATAGTTGTTTTCCCGCAACCCGATGGCCCGAGTAATGTATAGAATTTACCTTGTTCAATTTCAAAATTAATATCTTTTAATACAGGCTCGTCGTCATCGTATTGCTTTTTCACGTGTTCAAAACGAATAATGGTATTTTCTGTCATGCTTAATACTCCTTTTATGCACATAGCTTTATTTTTTATCCTATTATTTAAAGTATCTGTTTATTATTTTTCCTCATAAAATATGAGGAGTACTGTTCTTTTATTATTATTTAGCCTTTTAGTCAATCAGTACGTACAAATGCGTTTACTCATCCCTTCTAATTATAGTTTTTATCAAACTAAAATCAATAAAAAAATCAAAACCAGAAAATAAATTCTGTTTTTGATTTTTTCAGCTATTCGTTTATTGTGATAAGATATTTTCACCGATGATACGAACTTCTGGTACAAGTTCGACCCCTGTACTTTCTAAAATAATCTTTTGTACATGCGCAATTAAGTCAATATAATCTGTTGCTGTAGCATGATTAATATTCACAATAAAACCAGCATGCTTCTCTGAAATTTGAGCGCCTCCAAATGTTTTGCCTTGTAATCCTGCTTCTTGGATTAATTTACCCGTGAAATATCCCGTTGGTCGCTTAAATACACTCCCACAGGAAGGGTATTCCAAAGGCTGCTTAGATTCACGTAAAAGAGTTAATTCTTCTATTCGTTCTTTAATCTCACTTGCTTTACCCTTTTCTAAGTGAAACTCTACTTCCAAAACAATATCTCGTGTCTCTTGTATTGCGCTGTGACGGTAACGAAATTCAAGATCTTTATTTTTCAATTCTTTTATTTCACCCGAACGAGTTAAAATAGTTACGGTGTCAATCACTTCACTAACTTCGCCTCCATAGGCACCAGCATTCATAAAGACTGCTCCACCAATGCTACCGGGTATCCCGCAGGCAAATTCTAAACCTGTTAACTCCGCGTCTAAGGCCGCGTAGGATGTATCAATTAAGCGCGCTCCACTTTGTGCAATAATACGTGTTTTCGAAATAGAAATGTTATTCATTTCAGTCAAAACCATTACTACACCATGTATCCCACCATCTTTTACAATTAAATTACTGGCATTGCCTAAAACTGTCAAAGATAAGTTATTCTCATTAATCCATTCTACTAACTCAACTACCTCAGATTTTTCTTGAGGCAATACTAATATATCCGCCGGTCCGCCTGTTTTAGTGTAAGTGTAAAGAGACAAAGGTTCTTTTTCTTTTATGATTGAATTAGGAAATCTTTCTTTCATTTTTGTTATTAGCATTGCATAATGACCCCTCAAAATTAATTTACTAATTAACATTCTAACATGTCAAGCCAGTATTTGAACAGTTTTTAGACTTTTTCTCATACCACTCTTAGATTCTTAATTAAATACAATTAAAGAACTGCAGCTTTTTTTCTATCCTCTTTTTAATCTATTATTTTAATTTATTAAGGTAATCATATTGTTCGAATATTTCAGATTCTGCTATTCCTACTATGATGTCATTGTTTTGAATAACGTAGTCTGGACCAAACGAGACATCTAATTTTCTGATTGTTTTCTTTCTAATACCAATGATATTCATCTCATATCGCTTTCGTAAATCTAATTGTTCTAAGGAACGACCAACCCATTTTATAGGTGGATAAAATTCGATTACAGCGTATTGATCATCTAAATCAACAATATCTGTAATGTTTCGTCTTAGCAAGCTTTTAGCTACTCTCTCACCCATTTCTTTTTCTGGGCGAACAACGGTTGTCGCTCCTACAGCAGTTAAAACTTCCATAAACATTTTATTTTTAGCTTTGGCAATGATTTTATCGATATTTAACTTTTTACAATTCATTACTGCTAGAACACTTGATTCAAGACTAGTTCCAGTAGCGACGACTACAACATCACAGTTTTCAAGTCCGATATTTTTCAAAAAATCTAAATCAGTAATATCTCCCTGTATTGCTTCTGTAACAAAAGGTTCTATTCTATTCACGTTGCAAACATCTATATCGACAGCTATCACTTCGCAGTCAAATTCGCTTAATTCTTTAGCAATGGACGATCCAAATATACCTAGTCCTAATACACCAATTGTTTTTGCGGGCATGCATTTTTTCTCCTATCCAATTAAAATATTTGTTTTAGCATAAACTCGTTCTTTTCTTTTTCCTTTTCTTCTAACAAGACTTAGGAAAATTGTAATTGGCCCTATTCGTCCAATAAACATTAAGAACATTAAAACTGTTTGACCAATTCTTGATAGTTCTGGCGTTAAATTAACACTCACCCCAACTGTACCAAGTGCTGAAACTGCTTCGAACAATAAAACGACGAACGGTTGATCTTCAACAATTAGTAAGATACTAAAACCTGTCATCAAGCAGGCAAAAAAAGTAAAGACGACTACAATTGCTCTACGGATTGTTTCTACAGGAATCGAGTGGCTTGCGTAGTTAACATTATTTTGACCTCTTATTTCATTTATGACTAATAAGATAACCAATGCAAACGTGGTTGTTTTGATTCCTCCGGCTGCACCACCAGGAGACCCGCCAATAAACATTAAAAAGATAAAAAATAGTAGTGAGAATGGTAACACGCTTGCATAGTCAATTGTCGCGAAACCAGCCGTTCTCATTGTTACAGATTGGAAAAAAGATACCATTATTTTTTGAAGAATGGTGTAATTTCCAATCGAAGAAGCATTGTTCCATTCTACGACCATAAACATCATGGTTCCTGCAACTAATAAAATAGCAGACATATTGATGGCTAAACGTGTATGGGGTCTTAGTAAACGATACATCTTTTTGAATCCTAATTTCTTTTTGTTTTTAATAATAGAATAAACGTTAAATGTTACGTCAAACCAAACAGAAAACCCAATTCCGCCTAAGATGATCAATGTTGCGATAACTAAAGTTACCAGTGGGTCATGGACATAATTTTGGAGACTACTTGCCCCCATGTTATCAAAGCCAGCATTACAAAAACCTGAAACAGCTAAAAATAAAGAGGTAAACAACCCTTTAGCCCACCCAAAATCAGGAACAAATCGTAGTGCTAACAAAACCATACCAATCCCTTCAATGACTAGAGTGTATCGAAATATAGATAGTACATACGTTTTGAAATCGCCTAGTTTTTCTCGATTTAATGCTTCCTTGACTGCCATTGTATCCGTATAACTCATTCTTTTACCCATTCTCATTAAGATAGTTGCTATGATTGTCATTAGCCCAAGTCCACCTATTTGCATCAAAATAATGCAGATAACTTGTCCAAAAACCGTATAGGACTCAGACACTGGAGTAGTAGACAATCCTGTAACACATGTTAAAGAAACAGCTGTAAATAAGTTATCGAAGTACGTATTTTGAGAAGTAACCGCTGTACTAATAGGTAAGCTTAATAATAATGAACCAATAAAAATGACAAAAGCAAAACTGAAAGCTATCCGGGTCGATATCGATAGTTTTCTAAATTTATCTGATAACATGAAGGCAACCTCTTTCTTGTAAATCTTAGACGCATAAATGTATTATAGACTCATCGATAGAAAAGTAAAGCCTATTAGTAAATTACTCTAATAATGAAGAATCGCTTCAAACAAATCTAGTTCATTTATTCTTAAATACTGTGATTGATCTTTATTTCTTAGTATGAATAATCTTATCACACAATTGATGGGATAATAAAGTCGTTTGGGTTGAGACAGGATTAATACCTGACTCAATTGCTGCTAGAAACAGGCGAATTAAAGGTGCAAACCCTCTTTTTTCTAGTGTTGGTTCCCAATCACCAACTTGTTGTGTAGTCTGTACACCATTCACATCACTAGAATAGTCTGTTAGGTTGATAACGCGATGGATTCCAGTTGGGGAATGGACCTCAGCAGATTCGTAGTTCGCACCAGAAACATAATTCATCGATGCAACACAACTAGTTTTTTCTGTTGTTAAATGGACTACACAGTTTTTTAATTCTCCATCTTTTTCTTTCACTTTAAAAGATACATCTATAATGGGCCCATCTAATAGGAATAGAGCTGTATCTAATACGTGGATAAACATATCGTAAATAGCAAATTTAACAGATCCCGTACTATTTGGCTTTGTTTTTTGAATAAAAATCATATTTTTATCTGGAACATCTTTTAATTTCTGAATCATTGGAGCAAATCGCCGATTAAAGCCTGCTGTAAGTAAGACTTGCTTTTGCTCAGCTAATTGAATCAATTCTTCTACTTCCTTTAAGTTTTCACTAATGGGCTTGTCTACATAAACATGAATACCCTTTCCAATTAACTGTTTAACGATTTCACTATGTGTATGAGTAGCTGTATGAACAAAAGCCGCCTCTATTCCACTTTCGATAAGGGATTCTATAGAAGAATGAAGATTCGTTTGATTGTATTGGTTTCCAATTGCTTGAAGTTTTTCCTGATTACGATTGTATAGATGCCATTCTACCTTATCTTGCATCATCATATCGACAGGTAAATAAGCCTTTTGTGCAATGCCACCTAATCCAATTATACCAACTTTTAACATCTTTATTCCTCATCTCTACTTATTATTTTTTCGTTTTTTCTATTCTCTAAATGTACTATTTTTATTCCTTCCTGTACAATAAAACTAAGATGTTTAGACGAAAGGGAGTTTATTTCTGATGAAATTCATTTCATGGAATGTAAATGGTTTACGTGCTGTTGTAAAAAAAGGATTTATTGAAATTTTCGATGAACTTGATGCAGATTTTTTTTGTTTACAAGAAACTAAATTACAAGAAGGCCAAATTGACTTAGACTTACCCGGTTATCATAGTTACTGGAATTATGCAGAAAAAAAAGGATATTCCGGAACAGCTATTTTTACTAAACATGAACCGAGTAGTATTTCTTATGGAATCAACAAAGAAGAACACGATAATGAGGGGAGAGTTATCACTCTTACTTACCCTGAATACTATGTTGTCACTTGTTACACACCTAACTCAAAAAATGATTTGGCTCGTTTAGACTACCGAATGAAATGGGATCAAGACTTTTCTGATTACCTAGTTAAATTAGATCAAGAAAAACCTGTCATCTTTTGTGGAGACTTAAATGTTGCACATAAAAATATTGATTTAAAAAATTGGAAAACCAATCATAAGAGCCCAGGATTTACGAATAAGGAACGAACTAATTTTACTGCTTTACTTGATAGGGGGTTTATAGATACATTCCGTTATTTTTACCCTAGTGAAGAAGGTGCTTTTTCATGGTGGAACTATCGGTTCTATGCTCGTAAAAATAATGCTGGTTGGAGAATTG
>JAGQHW010000031.1 GCA_020431645.1 Carnobacterium sp.
TTGTTTTACTTCACGAAGGAGAGATACGAGCAGATGGAACTTTAGCAGATTTGAGAGAAACGTTTAGTATGCCTTTTGCAACATTGGATGAAATCTACCTACAGTTGACTAAAGAAGAGGATGAGCACAAATGATGAAAGATATTTGGAAAAAAAGATCTGCTCATTATCAAAAAAAAATGATACGCTATTCAAAATATATCTTAAATGATCATTTCGTGATTGTTTTTTTATTCCTTTTTGGAGCATTAGGATATGCTTATTCAGAATTCCTTAAAACGTTATCAGAGGCAGTTATATATGGACGCATAATCGCCGTTTTTTATTTAACATGTTTAACTTTAGTCGGTAAACTAGCTACTTTTTTGAAAGAGGCAGATATTGTCTTTCTACTGCCAAAAGAAAAAGAGTTGAAAGGTTATCTTCAACTTGCTAAAAGATACAGTATGATTTTGCCAATTGTTGTGATTGTTTTTGGGACGAGTATCATTATGCCTTTATTAGTTGCAACCTCTTCGTTTAAATTCACAGATATCTTCTTTTTTGTGGTCTATTTAATTGTGATAAAAAATATTGAACTAGAAGTACAACATTTGTGTATGAAAATGTCTTTTAAGCAACTAAGAATAAAGATAAAAATAGCATTTTTAATTGTTTCATTTATTGGAAGTTTTATATTAATTTTTTTATCGCCACTAGTAGGAATTGCCTATGCTTTGCTTTTAACTATTCTATGGTTTAACTATGGTATAAAGTACCGTGATCATTATCTTTATCAATGGCAATCAATGGTTAAAGTTGAAACAACTCGTATTCAACGTATTTATCAATTTATCAATTTGTTTACTGACGTTCCTATCATGAAAAGCACTGTAAGGCGAAGACGTTATCTAGATTTCTTTTTAAATAAGAGTAAAAGACAACATGAAAAAACATATAATTATTTATACACACGAGCCTTTTTAAGAGGAACCGAATATAGCGGACTATTTATCCGTTTAATGCTGATTGCTATGGTACTGATATTATTTGCTGAACCCTTTGTGCTTCAGTTGTTATTGGCTTTACTTTTCTTATATTTAACTGGTTTCCAGTTAATTCCACTTTATTTTCATTTTGATAATATGGCAATGGCGGTTTTGTATCCAATTGATTCTTTACAGAAATTAAAAGCAATAAAACAACTTTTAGTTAACTTATTGCTAATTGAAAGTTTAGGAATAGTTGTGATTTCGTTCGTTCGTTTATCTTTATTAGAGATAGCACTACTAGGGTTTGCTTTGATATTGTTTAGTTTATTATTTAGTTATTTTTATCTGCCGTCTAGAATTAATAAAATGGAAAAAATACAACGGCGATAAGAGTCTATTAAAAAGTACTAAATAATCTAGTCATAGCGCCTAATAAAAAAAGTTGAAATCAGAGTTTGCAAAATAGTTAAAAATAAAAATGAGCTGAAAGAGGCGAAGATAGTGAAAGTTATTTGGAATAATCAACTTGTGGAACGAGAAGATGTGAAAATTGATATGGAAGATAGAGGTTACCAGTTTGCTGATGGACTTTATGAAGTTATACGTGCCTATAATGGCACACTCTTCACCGCAAAAGAACATGTTGAGCGATTGTTTGCAGGAGCAAAAAAGATTGAGTTAATTTTACCTTTTACAAGAGAGGAATTAATTCGTTTATTAAATGAGTTAATCAAAGAAAATAGCATAGTAACTGGAAATATTTATTTGCAGGTTACTAGAGGCATTTCGAGTCCAAGAAACCATGCTTACCCTGAAATTGAGTCCACTTCACCAGTCTTCACAGCATCGACAACAGTTGTGCCGCGTAATTTAGAAATGTTGAAAGATGGAATAAAGGTTATTACATTACCGGATATGAGATGGCTTCATTGTGATATTAAATCAATCAGTCTTTTAGGGAATATCATGGCTAAACATGAGGCGCATAAAAAAGGAAAAGACGAAGCTATTTTGTATCGTGAGGAAGCTGTCACAGAGTGCTCTGCATCAAACGTTTCAATAATAAAAAATAAGATTCTTTATACTCATCCAGATGGAAACTTAATATTATCAGGGATAACAAAAATGGTTTTATTGAAAATTGCTAGACAATCCGGCATAGTGGTCAAAGAAGAAACGTTCACACTAAAAGATTTGAAAGAAGCAGATGAAGTGTTTGTTTCAAGTACAACAATGGAGGCTATGCCTGTTGTAGAAATCGATGATAAGCTTGTTGGTGATGGTAAACGTGGACCTGTAGTTAAGCTGTTACAAGAACTTTATGTTACCGAAGTTGAATCAATGTGTGGTTTAATTAGCTAAATAAAAAAAGTAATAACTTGAGGCATAACCTGCTGTATTTTTGGGTTATGTCTTTTTAATTTTTTGAAAATAGCTAAGATAATTTTTCTTTTGTATCAGAAAAAAAGTTAAAAGAAAAGTGAGGTTGTTTAACGCATACTTTTATTTGAACGTAAAAATTTATTCTTTAAAGGACAACAGCTATTTTCTGTTTTTAATAGCTTAATTTTAATACATAAATTTTAAAAAAAAGAAAATAAAAGAATTATTATAAAAAGAACGTATATGCGCTTGACGTAATTAGAATTTCTATCTAAAATAGGATAGGAATAGAATGATAGATATCGTAAATGATGTCTATCATTTTTTGTCTAAGTAGAGAAGTAAACCAATATAAAACAGGGAATGATAGGATATGAATTTTGAAATAGACTCTGGATGGAAATTGCATCCAGTTGGCGGTGATACAGGTCAGGCTTATATGGGAACTAGAGCAGAAGAAAAGCTTTTTTTGAAGCGCAATTCTTCGCCTTTTTTAGCTGCACTTTCCGTTGAAGGTATCACACCAAGGCTAGTGTGGACAAAGCGTATTGGCAATGGTGACGTACTGACAGCTCAAGAATGGTTAAATGGACGTACGCTTAAGAGCGAAGAGATGGTCTCTCCTGAAGTCGCACAATTACTAAGTCGCATTCATACTTCAGAACCATTGAGGAGTATGCTTTCAAGGGTTGGTGGTAAAGAAATAACTCCTCAAATATTGCTGAATAACTATAAAAACAAACTGCCAAACGATCTGCTAAATCATCCGCTATTGACTAGTATCTTTGATAAGTTAACAGCAGAAGCAGCTACTATGAATTTAGTGACTCCTAGAGTTTGTCATGGGGACATTTATCAAAAGAATTGGCTATTATCCGATAAAGATCGTTTATACTTAGTTGATTGGGATTCTGCAATGTTAGCCGATCCAGCAATGGATTTGAGTATGCTACTCTTTCAATATGTTCAACGAGAAAATTGGAAGGATTGGCTTGAACATTATGGAGCAGTTGTAACAGATGAATTAGTTGAACGGATATTGTGGTATGCCTCGATGAATTATCTAACTCAAACCAAGCGTCATCATCATGAATCTAGATTTTATGAAATGAATAAAGATATTTTGAAATTACAAACAATCCATTCAGTTATACAAGATGAAAGAGATTAGAATCTTATTCGATATTTCGGAAAGATTCTAATTTACGTTTAAGACAGAATGAATAAAATTAAAAAGGAGACTAATTATGCGTTTAAGAAGAAAGCCAGGAGCACCGGCAAAAATAGCTGAATACTCTCAATATATTGCGAATACTCCTGAAGAGTGGGTTGGGAAATGGCATGAGCGATTTAAAAATAGTCATCCGATTCATATTGAAGTTGGAACCGGAAAAGGGCGTTTTATTACTGAAATGGCTAAAAGTAATCCTGAAATAAATTATATAGGAATTGAATTGCAAGAGAGCGTTATAGTAGTTGCTTTAGATAAATTAATAGAAGAAGACCTGCCTAATTTGCAATTGCTTCATGTCAATGGAGGATCGTTGACACAGTATTTTGCTAAGGAAGAAGTCGGCCAAGTCTATTTGAATTTTTCTGATCCATGGCCAAAAAGTCGCCATGAAAAAAGAAGACTAACATCCTCTAGCTTTATTAAAAATTATGAAGAAGTTTTGATTCCAGAAGGAGAAATCCATTTCAAAACCGATAATCAAGGTCTTTTTGAGTATTCATTGAGTAGTTTTTCTATATACGGAATGATTTTAGAACGTGTCTGGCTAAATTTACACGAGAGTGATTTTGAAGGCAATATTATGACTGAGTACGAGGAAAAGTTTTCAAATCGTGGACAACGTATTTATCGAGTTGTAGCTAAATTTCCTAAAAGAAAATAAAAAATAGTGAGGCGTTCAATAATTATTGAGCGCCTCACTATTTTTTATTTTCATCTATTTTAAATTCGATAAATATCTAAAATTGTTCCAGAATAGGCATCTGCAATAAACTCATATTGGACAAGCTCATTTTCTTCTAATCTAGATATTCCACCGTAATAAACATCTGTTTTTAAAGTAAATTTTCTTAAAGGTATTTTTTTTAATTCAATCCACGATCCTTCGATTGGACCTTCTGCTAGAAATTGTTTCTTAACAGATGTTAAGATGGTATCTCCATGTATAGCAATATTTGTTTGTAAATAACGACGTAAGAAATAACCACAAACTATACCTGATCCAAAGAGAAGACCGGCAATTAAATTATTTTTTATTGCCTCGTTTTGTTTATTTTGCATAACTATCCCAACCTTTCAGCAGTTTGTTCTACTATCAAGTATACTACTTATTTTAAGAAAAGTCTTCTAACTTAAATTTAATGTATAAATAGGGTATAATATAAAGGGAAAGCTATAAAACTAGAAAGGAGATCATAAAAGTAAATAGGACTTTTATGAATACATAAAATTATGGAAGATAAAACATTTGATTTAATTAAGAAAATGACAGAGTTACAAGGGACTAGTGGATTTGAACATAGAGTAAGAGAAGAAATGAGAAAGCAGCTAACTCCTTTAGTAGATGAAGTGCAACAAGATGGTTTAGGAGGGATTTTTGGCATTCGTAAAAGTAAGGTTGAAAATGCCCCTAAAATTATGATTGCAGCTCACATGGATGAAGTTGGCTTTATGCTTGCTCGTATAACGAAACAAGGCTTGTTTCATGTTGTGCCGTTAGGAGGATGGAACCCTTACGTTGTCTCAGCACAGCGATTTACTTTGCAAACAAGTAAAGGAGATTACCCTTGTATTTCATCTTCTGTACCGCCGCATCTTTTAAGAGGCAAAGATGGCAGCCAAGCTAAATTAGAAATTAGTGACATTCTTTTTGATGCTGGTTTTGATTCTAAAGAAGAAGCAGAGTCGTTTGGAGTACGCCCAGGGGATACAATAGTACCAGATGTTGAAACAATAAAAATGGCAAATGGTAAAAAAATAGTCAGTAAGGCTTGGGATAATCGCTATGGAACAACAGTAGTAATAGAAGCCTTGAAAGAATTAGTTAACGAAGATTTACCAAACACATTAATTGCAGGAGCAAATGTCCAAGAAGAAGTTGGTTTAAGAGGAACAAAAGGGGCAGTTCACCAATTTAAACCAGACTTATTTTTTGCTGTAGATTGTTCTGCAGCTGACGATTTAACTGGAGATAAATCTAAATTTGGACATTTAGGAGAAGGATTCTTACTTAGAATTCAAGATCCAGGGATGATAACATTAAAAGGAATGCGTGAGTTTTTATTGGATACTGCTGAAACAAACCACATTCCTTATCAGTATTTTGTATCTAAAGGTGGAACAGATGCAGGTGCAGCTCAGGTTATAAATAATGGTATTCCTAGTGCGGTGATTGGCGTGTGTGCACGATACATCCATACTCATCAGACTGTTTTTCATATTGATGATTACGCTGCAGCTAAAGAAATGGTTTTACAAATAGCTCGTACGTTGGATCGTAGTGCTCTTGAAACGATAATGAAAAATAACTAGTTGATAATAGAAAGGAATGGTAGTATGCGTAATCTAGTTTCGGTTGAAGAATTTCAATTAGTTAGTAAAAAAGAAAAAGTTATTTTCTTTTTTTATGCAGATTGGTGTGGGGACTGTGTTTTTATAAAGCCAGAAATACCAGGAATTGTTAAAGCTCATCCTGAAATAACATTTATTAAAGTAGATCGCGATAAATTCGTTGAATTATGTGAAGAGTTATCTATCATTGGAATACCGAGTTTTCTTGCTTATGAAAATGGTAAGGAGATAGGAAGATTTGTCAGCAAAAATCGTAAAACTAAAGAAGAAATAGAAACATTCATCCAAACCTTATACTAAAAAGTTGGGAGCTGTAGATATGGAGCAAGATCAACAACAATATGCTCGTATTTTAATTGCTATAGATGGAAGTGAATCTGCTAAAAAAGCTTTCGAAAAGTCTATTCTAATTGCTAAACGAAATGATTCTGAATTAATTATTGTTCATGTGATTGATTCTAGTTCGTATAACATGGGGATTGAAAGTGCGACTTTTAATGCGATTGAAGTCGACTCAATAGAAATGGAAGAATTGCTAAAAGAATACAGCAATAAAGCTAAAAAATCTGGAGTAAAATTAGTTAAAACATACCTAGTCAAAGGCTCACCTAAAAAGTTATTATCTACAGAAATACCAAAAGAGTTTCAAGCAGATTTGATTGTTGTAGGCAGTACTGGATTAAATATGATTGAGCGTTGGATGATTGGAAGCGTGAGTGAATACATTATTCGAGAAGCTCGCTGTGATGTATTGGTTGTAAGAAATACAAAAAAGAGGATGGGTTTAAACGATGATGATAAGCAGTTACAATAAAGATGGAATTGGCGATGTTCTTTTAGTTATGATTGAAAACAGTGCCTCTAAAGAGCAAGGTTTTGAAACAAAAGGAAACATTACGCGTATCTTTAATACAGCAACAAATAAAACGGTAGGATATAATTTTTTTGAAAATTCTGACTATTTAGAGATAAATGAAAATGGGCCACTAACATTGAGTATACAACAAGTTGGTCGTTTAAATGACCGTCTTTTAGAGCAAGGGTTTATTGGTCAATTAGAAGCAGACGAAGCACCTAAATTTGTCGTTGGCTATGTTAGAGAATGTAGTTCTCATCCAAACTCTGATCATTTATCTATTACTAAAATTGAAATAGACAATCAACAAGTTATTCAAGTTGTATGCGGAGCGGCTAATATTGCAGCTGGTCAAAAAGTAGTGGTAGCTAAAGTTGGAGCAATGATGCCTGATGGAACAGCAATCTGGGATGGAGAGTTAAGAGGAGAACCAAGTCACGGGATGGTTTGCTCTGCTAAGGAATTAGGTATAAAAGAAGAACAAGTTAAAAAAGGTATCTTAGTCTTACCTGATTCAGCAGTAGTTGGAAGAGAATTTCAAAAATAGTATAAAAAAATAATAAAAAAGAAGTAGAAATAGTCTGTTATAGCGCTATTTGATGCTTCTTTTTTATTTTAATGTTTTCATACTAGTTGGTTTAGATTAATTCTACAACCTGTATAAGATTTATGTTAAACTAATACACGAACATCAGAGAAGAAAGGAGCGTCATCATGTCAAAATATGATGGACCAAGTTATAAAAAAAACCAGAAACGGTTAAAGAAATCTGAGTTTCCTTTCTATCGTGACTCTGCTCATGTGACGGAGAAAGATGGTCTTTTTGATAAGACTAAGACATCGAAGTATGAAAATTCTATAAAAATATCCCAAAAAATGAATACCAATAGTTCAGAAAAATTATTTTCTGAACAAGTAAACAAGATGAATGAAGAAGGAAAAAAATCAATACCAACCAAAAATAAACCAAATGAATCAAACGAAAAGGATAAATCAAGAGAAATATTTAAAAGAGATGCGGCAGTCTATCAAAAGAGACGAAGTTCTACACCTTTTAAAGTTCAAAAAATCCCTTCTCCTTACAATGGATTAAGCAAAACTTTTAGAAAAGGAACAACAGTCGATTATAGCGAATTAGCAATAAGTTTAAAAAAAGAAGAAGAAGATTTCATTTTATCTTATGACCATCTTTGTGAGCGTGTGTCCAAGTTGTATACTAAAGAAGTTAACTCTGCTTGTGAAGAACCAGTAGAGATAGACCAGTCTATCTCTTTGGAAATTACTAATAAGACACTCAATCAACCGCTAGAAACGATCATAGAAGAAGAACAAGAAAGTCAAGCAAATCATTATGAAATAGGAACGAATGGTTTTAACGATGAAGGCATTTTTGAGGATTCAAAAAAAATAAAAGCATCCAATGATGTGCTGATAGATGAGTCTGTTGGGTTAAATTCAAATGAAGAATTAGATACCTCGAAAGAGATTAACAAACAGCTAATTAAAAAGAATGTGCAACTAGAACCGGTTGTAACAAGAAAAAGAAAAATAATGACAGATGAAGAAATTGAGATGTTGGAGTTTAAAGCTGCACTTAGCCGGTTCAAATATATTGAAAAAAATTCAAATAAAGAAAAACGATTGTTTGAAACAAAAGAAATTACACTGAAAAGTAATTATCCTACTCAGCAAAAAGAAATAGATCAAAAGATAGAAACAAATAAAGACAACGAGCAAGAAGATTTGAGTGAAGAAAAAAACCAACAAGAAAAGAATAACCTAATAGGTGATAGTCTAGTTCCAGAATCAATTTTAGAACTAGAACGATTGACAGAATCATTTAAAGATGAAAAAGGCAATGTACTATTAAGTGCTGATATGGATAAATTGAATTTAGATGAACATAAGCAGCTGAACGAATATAAATTTCCATCATTGGATTTGTTGGATCCACCAGTTGATTTTCAAAGCAATGCTATCGATGATTGGGTTTTAGGACAAGCAGAATTATTGAATGAGACATTAGATGCTTTTAATGTTCTTGCTCAAGTAGTAGGCTGGACTGTTGGACCTGCTGTTACACAATTTGAATTACAATTAAGTCGTGGTGTTAAAGTGAATAAAATTACGAATCTTTCTGATGATTTAAAGTTAGCGTTAGCAGCCAAAGATATTAGAATTGAAGCACCCATTCCAGGTAAAAGTACGGTTGGAGTAGAAATACCAAATAGAATATCTAGACCTGTGATGCTTTCTGAGGTGATGGCTAGTGATAAATTTAAAAACAGTCCGTCTCCATTAACTGTCGCATTAGGTGTTAATCTAGCTGGAGATGCAATTGTGTCTACTCTTGATAAAATGCCTCATGGCTTGATTGCTGGTGCAACAGGTTCTGGTAAAAGTGTTTTTATCAATTCTATTCTAGTCAGCTTACTATATAAGGCTAACCCTAGTGAAGTGAAGCTGATTCTAATTGATCCTAAAGCTGTTGAACTTGCTCCATATAATGCTATTCCACATTTGTTATCACCGGTCATTTCTGAACCAAAAGCAGCTAGTGAAGCCTTGAAATGGGCAGTTAATGAAATGGAAGAACGTTATCAAAAATTAGCACTAGCAGGAGTAAGAAACATTCAACGGTTTAACGAAAAAGTTCAAGAGCAAGGAGACCACGGTTTAAAACTTCCTTATATCGTCATTATTATTGACGAGCTAGCTGATTTAATGATGGTTGCAAGTAGTGATGTTCAAGATTCAATAGTGCGTATTACTCAAAAAGCACGTGCTGCAGGAATACATTTACTCGTAGCAACTCAGCGTCCAAGTGTAGATGTTATTACCGGGACAATAAAAAATAATATTCCAACAAGAATAGCCTTTATGGTATCTAGCCAAGTAGATTCCCGAACGATTATGGATTCTGGTGGAGCTGAAAAATTACTCGGTAGGGGAGATATGTTGTTTTTAGAAAATGGTTCAAGCCAACCTATCCGCATTCAAGGAACTTATGTTGAAAAAGAAATAGATAGTATTGTTAAACATGTAAAAGAACAACGTCAAACCAATTATTTATTTGAGCCTGAAAGCTTATTAGCAAGGGTAGAAGCTATTGAAACCAAGGATGAATTGTACGAAGAAATAGTAGTTTTTATTATTGAAGAAGGCCAAGTATCAGCATCTTCGTTACAACGTAAGTTTAAGATTGGATTTAATAGAGCTTCTAATATAGTCGATACACTAGAAAAAGAAGGATTAATTTCATCTAACAAAGGATCAAAACCACGTGACGTTTTTATAACTAAAACCGACTATAAGGAACGAAACGAGACTAAGGAACTGTTTTAATTATTCAAAAAAGAACGTAATGGTTTCGTTAAAAAGAAGGCATCTGATATTACTTTTCATGAGAACTATTTCTGGAGAGAATAAATCAAAGCCTTCTATTTTTACATAGCGATAGCACTGCATACCTAAGCTAGTTGACTAAGAATAAACTAGAAAAAGATAATTGGTAGTCGAAAAAAACAAACCATGGTATACTATATCCGTTCTATTTTATTTTTAAATAAACCGATTCTAAGAGGTAAAAAAGAGTGTAAATGATGAAATGTATGATTACTAATCATAGTAAACAAAAAATAAAACGGTATAAAGTAATGGAGGATTTATAATAATGAATAATGAAACAGTCTATCATTTTGTTGGAATTAAAGGTTCTGGTATGAGTGCACTAGCGTTGATCCTTCATGATAAGGGTTTTAAAGTTCAAGGTTCTGATGTAGATAAATATTTTTTTACTCAAAAAAATATTGAAGACGCAGAAATTCCAATTTTAACATTTAGTGAGAAAAATATTCATGAAGGTTTAACCATTATTGCGGGAAATGCATTTTCAGATTCACATGAAGAAATGATAGCTGCTAGAAAAATGAATTTACCAGTTATTCGATACCATGACTTTCTTGGAGAATTATTAAAGCAATATACAAGTATTACTGTTACAGGTTCACATGGAAAAACAAGTACAACAGGCTTGTTAGCTCATGTTATGAGTACAATTGCAGATACAAGTTACTTGATTGGTGATGGAACAGGACACGGAGTTCCTGATGCAGAGTTTTTTGTACTTGAAGCATGTGAGTATAGGCGACATTTTTTAGCGTATCGTCCTGACTATGCAATCATTACAAACATTGACTACGATCACCCCGATTATTTTACTAGCCTAGAAGACGTTGTCAGCGCTTTTGAGGAAATGGCTAAATTAGTGAAAAAAGCGATTATCGCATGTGGTGATGATGAGCAACTAGTGAAACTTCAAGCTGAAGTACCTATTATTTATTATGGATTTAACGACAATAATAATTTTCAAGCTAAGAATTTGAGTCGCTCAATCACAGGGTCTGAATTTGATGTATACATTGAAGATGAGTTTTACGGTCATTTTGTTATCCCTACTTATGGAAAACACAATATCCTAAATGCTTTGGCTGTTATTGCTATCACTTATCATGAAAATTTAGATAAAGAAAAAGTAATAAAAAATTTCACTACATTTGCAGGAGTTAAAAGGCGTTTTACTGAAAAAGTAGTTGAAGATATGGTCATTATTGATGATTATGCCCATCATCCGTCAGAAATCAGGGCCACGATTGATGCTGCCCGTCAAAAATATCCAACTAAAGAAATTATTGCGATATTCCAACCACATACATTTACACGTACAGTTGCTATGTTAAGCGAGTTTGCTGCAGCTTTAAACTTAGCGGATTCTGTGTACTTATGTGATATCTTTGGATCAGCTCGTGAACAACAAGGCAAAGTAACCATCGAAGATTTAGCTGTGAAAATAGATAATAACGCTCTAATCTTAAAAGAAGAAAACATGTCCCCTTTACTAGAGCATCATGACGGAGTAGCTATTTTTATGGGTGCAGGAGATGTTCAAAAATTCGAACTATCCTATGAAACATTATTGAGTCATTCAGCATTAAGTAAATAAGAAAAGAGAGACTGGGGAAAAATTTACCAGTCTCTCTTTCACATATACGGCTAATTCATTTTTACTTTATTATTATTGAGAGAATATCCTATTTATTTATAAAAAAGAATAGATTATAGAAATTAGCTATCTCATATATTGTTTGGTAAAATAATATAGAAAAAGAGGATTGTTCTAGCTAAAACTAGTATAACAGATTGAATATTACTGTTATAGGATGAATAAGAAGGAGTTTTTATATGACTAAAAAAAATAAATTATTATTGATTGATGGAAGCAGTATTGCTTTCCGCGCGTTTTTTGCTTTACATCAGCAGTTAGAACGATTTAAAAATAAAAGTGGACTTCATACAAATGCTTTATATGGTTTTCATAATATGATTGAAAGTGTTTTAACAAAGGAAAAACCTTCTCACGTTTTAGTTGCTTTCGATGCTGGGAAAACAACATTTAGAAACGAATTTTTTAATGAATACAAAAGTGGACGTTCTAAAACACCTAATGAATTTACAGAGCAAATGCCTTATTTGAGAGAATTATTAGATGGATTTGGAATTAAGCATTATGAATTAAGTAACTATGAAGCAGATGACATTATTGGGACGCTTTCTGATATTGTCGATCCTGCTATCTTTGACGTGGTCATCATTTCAGGAGATCGCGATTTGACGCAACTAGCTAAAGAAAATGTAAGAGTTGACATTACAGTAAAAGGAGTAAGTGAACTTAAAGAATACACGATTGAATCAATCGCTGATGAAATGGGAATTAAGCCAAAACAAATTATTGATCTTAAAGGGCTTGCAGGGGATGCTTCAGACAACATACCTGGCGTAACTAAAATTGGAGAAAAAACAGCTTTGAAGCTTTTAAAGGAGTATCACTCTGTTGAGGGTGTCTATGAGCATGTTGAAGAGTTGAAAAAAAGTAAAATGAAAGAAAATTTAATCAATGAAAAAGAAATAGCCTTTCTTAGCAAACGTCTAGCAACTATTATGCTAGATACTCCCATAACAATTGGTGTAGATGATTTAGCTTATAGTGGACCAGATATAGAAAAGCTGATTCAATTTTACAAAGAAATGGACTTTAAAACACATTTAAGTAAACTAGACACAACAGAGTATACTGCAGCTAACGAAGAAATAAGAGAAGAAGTGACATATAAATTTGTGACAGAGATTACGCCTGAAATGTTTACTGACAGAATGGGTCTTTATCTTGAAATGTTGACAGATAATTATCACACTTCAGAAATTATAAGTGTTGGTTGGGGGGATGAGAATCATATTTATGTTAGTGAACCAGAAATCGTTTTAAACTCACTTTACTTTAAAGAATGGGCTCAAGACAGCACTTTATCGAAACAAGTTTTTGATGTAAAACGGACTTACGTTTCTTTAAATCGTCACGGAATCGAATTGAAAAATAGTCAATTTGATATTTTACTTGCTTCTTATATTTTAAACACTAAAGATAACAGTAAAGATTTAGCAGAAGTTGCCATAGAACATGACTACTACAATGTCTCGCCGGATGAGTCTATTTATGGAAAAGGTGCAAAAATCCATATTCCAGAAGACGTATCAATCATGCATGAACACATTGCGCGTAAAATAAAAGCAATCGTTCTGTTGAGTGAGCAACTCGAACAACATTTAGCACAAAATAATCAAACAGAGCTTTTTTATGATATGGAATTGCCTTTAGCAATGGTTCTAGCGAAAATGGAAATTAGTGGAATAAAAGTTGATGCACGACGCCTAAGAGAAATGAAAGTAGAATTTGCTGAAAGATTGATAGGAATTGAAAATCGCGTGTATGAATTAGCTGGAGAAACATTTAATTTGAATTCACCAAAACAACTGGGAGTTATTTTGTTTGAAAAAATGGGCTATCCAGTCATCAAAAAAACAAAAACTGGTTATTCGACTGCAGTAGATGTATTAGAACAATTAAGAGATCAAGCACCCATCGTTGAAGATATTTTAGAATATAGGCAGATAGCAAAATTACAATCTACTTATATAGAAGGATTACTAAAAGTTATTCATGGCAATAGTGGGAAAATTCATACTCGCTATATGCAAACCATTGCTCAAACAGGAAGACTGAGTTCGATAGATCCCAATTTGCAAAATATCCCTATTAGACTAGAAGAAGGACGTAAGGTCAGACAAGCTTTTATTGCAAGTCATGAAGGTTGGAAGATATTTGCTTCAGATTATTCACAAATAGAGTTGCGTGTACTAGCACATATTTCAGATGATAATCACTTAAAAGAAGCTTTTATCGAAGGACAAGATATTCATGCAAGTACGGCAATGCGAGTATTTGGTATTGAAAAACAAGAAAATGTGACATCAGAAATGCGCAGTCAGGCTAAAGCCGTTAACTTTGGAATAGTATACGGAATTAGTGATTATGGACTATCAAAAAACTTAGATATTAGCCGTAAAGAAGCTCAACTGTTTATTGATACGTACTTCGTCAAATATCCTGGTGTGAAAATTTATATGGAAGATATCGTCCGCGAAGCAAAAGAAAAAGGATATGTTGAAACATTGTTTCATAGAAGACGCTATTTGCCTGATATAAATTCACGTAATTTTAATTTGCGTTCGTTTGCAGAAAGAACAGCTATGAATACTCCAATTCAAGGGAGTGCGGCTGATATTATTAAAGTAGCGATGATAGAAATGGATAAACGGTTAGAAATAGAAGGATTAAAAGCGACTATGTTGTTACAAGTTCATGACGAGCTGATTTTTGAAGCACCAGAATCTGAAATTCCTCTACTTGAGAAATTAGTGGCTGAAGTAATGGAAAATGCTGTTGCTCTAAATGTTCCATTAAAAGTAGACAGTAGTAGTGGAAATAGTTGGTATGAGTCAAAGTAAGAAAATAAGTTAACAGAAAGGAGAGGTTAGAAACAGTGCCAGAGCTGCCAGAAGTTGAAACAGTTAGACAAGGATTATTGAATCTTGTCAAAGAAACGACCATTATCGGTGTAGACGTTTATTGGGATCGTATTATTTCAGGAGACATTCATAGTGAAGATTTTATCTCTCAATTAATCGGTGCCCGCTTGATAGACATTAAGAGAAGAGGCAAGTATCTATTATTTGATTTTGGTCATTGGGTTATGATTAGCCATCTAAGAATGGAAGGGAAGTATGAAGTTTCTGATACAAACGAATCATTGAAGAAGCATACGCATGTTGTCTTTCATTTATCTGATGGTCGAGATTTACGTTACCTAGATGTGCGGAAATTTGGAAGAATGACGTTAGTTCCAAAAGGAGAAGAGTTTACAGTAGCAGGACTGAAAACAATTGGACCTGAGCCAGTTCCTGAAACATTTGATTTAACTCTTTTCAAAAAAATATTAAAACAAAAAAGTAGAGCGATTAAGCCTCTTTTACTAGAACAAAAAGTTGTTGCTGGACTAGGAAATATTTATGTAGATGAAGCTTTATTTGAAGCGAAAATTCATCCGCTCAGACCAGCTCATTCACTGAAACCTAAAGAAGTTGAAAGGCTTCATCAAGCTATTATGGATGTTCTTAGAAAAGCAGTGTTAGCAGGTGGCACAACGATAAGAACCTATAAAAATGCCCTAGGAGAAGTTGGTAGTTTTCAAGTTGAGTTGCACGTTTATGGTAAAACAAATGAACCTTGCACAAATTGTGGTGCTCTTATACAGAAAATAAAAGTAGCACAAAGAGGCACACACATATGTACAAATTGCCAAAAATTAACGACGGAAAACTGTGTGCCCCAAACATAATGAAAGGGTGTCTTAAATGACAATCATTCTAGGTTTAACAGGAGGAATTGCAACAGGGAAATCTACAGTAAGTGATTATTTTAAAGAATTAAAGATTCCCGTTGTTGATGCGGATGTTGGTTCGAGAGTTATTGTTGAACCAGGTACAGAGGGCTTAAAAAAGATTGTAGAACATTTTAGTGAAAAAATTCTCAAATTGGATGGGACTTTAGATAGAAAAAAATTAGGTGGAATTGTTTTTAATGATACAGAACAACTAAAAAAATTAGACAGTATATTAGAAAAAAATATACGTAAGTGGATAGTAAAACAGATGAATGATTATCTTGAAATAACGCCTTCGTTGATTGTTTTAGATATTCCCTTATTATACGAGAAAAATTATTTATCAGAAGTTGATTTAGTAATGGTAGTTGCTACCTCGAAAGAAACACAACTTAGTCGATTGATGAAACGTGATCAGTTAACTAAAGAGGCAGCTGAGTTAAGAATAGCATCACAATTTCCTATAGAAAATAAAATGGAACAAGCTACTATTGTTATTAATAATAATGATTCCGTTTCTAGCACAAAAAGACAAGTTTATGATTGGCTGATAGAAAATAATTTTTTAGTATAATTATAAGTAATAAGAAATGAGCAGTTTAAACTGTTCTTTTTTTATTGTTTTACTATGTCTATACTGAGCATAAATGGAGAATTATTTCTTATATTTAACCTATTTGTGAGCTGTGCTATAATAAGGCTATAACAAATCAACTAATTTTTTAAAAAAAGAAAACTATAAAAAGGATGATGAATAGTGCAATGTCCTCGCTGTCAAAATAATGGTTCCAGAGTTGTCGATAGTCGTCCAGCAGACGATGGACGGGCTATTCGCAGAAGAAGAGAATGTGAAGCGTGTAGTTTCCGATTCACAACCTTTGAAAGAGTTGAACAAGCACCATTACTCGTTATCAAAAAAAATGGAGCAAGAGAAGAATTTAATCGTGAAAAAATATTACGAGGAATCATTCGTTCGTGTGAAAAGCGTCCAGTTGCAGTAGAACGAGTAGAAAAAATTGTCGACGAAGTAGAAAATAAAATTAGAAGTCTTGGAGAAAACGAAATTTCTTCAGCAATTATTGGTGAGTATATTATGGAGAAATTAGTCGAAATTGATGAGGTAGCATATATTCGTTTTGCAAGTGTATATCGCCAATATAAAGATATGAGTGTCTTTTTAGCTGAACTCCATGAACTTGAAAAAAAGAAATCTGAGAAAAAATCTAGCGAACATTGAATACAGTAGAAAGGAGTGATGGCATTTGAGTTATCCGTGGAAAAATATGAGTCCTAAAGATGGGTTCATGGTCCGGCAAAATGCTCAACTTTCAGATATAGACCAAAAAGTTCTTACTTTTTTGTATCAACCTTTGATCGGCTCTAATGCGTATAGTCTTTATATGACATTGTGGACAGAAGTTGGTGAAGAAACGTATTGGAGTAATGGTATTTTACATTCAGAATTACTGACGTTACTAAATATTGGTATTCCTGAATTGTATCAAGCAAGAATTAAGCTAGAAGCAATTGGATTAATGAAGAGCTACCTTAAAGAAGTACAATCAGAAAAAGTGTACATCTACGAGTTGCTTTCACCTCAATCTAGTGCAACTTTTTTTAGAGATGATTTATTAAGTTTGCTCCTTTTTGAAACAGTCGGAGAACGTAAATTTAAAGATTTGAGAAGCCGCTTTGCAATTGTGTCATTTGATAAAGGACAATACGTAGAAATCACAAAATCATTTTTAGATGTCTATCGTTTTGACACAAATTTATTAAAAAAAGAAAAAAAATTATTTGAGGAACCTATTGAATTAGTGGGAGAAGCGCCAGCTAAAACACCAGAAATCGATGCTCAAACATTTGATTTCAAGTTTTTCTACACAGGCCTTAATAAACATTATGTTAACCGCTCAGCTATTACTAAAGAAATTGAAGCAGCTATGCTTGTTTTGCATACAATGTATGGAGTTGATGAATTAGAGATGCAACAATATGTTTTAGAAGCTAGTGATATTAATACAGGTAACATTGATGAACGTAAATTGAAAAATAGTATTTACCGCCACTATCACAATGATAATCAAGAGAAAGTTAAGCTAGAAGATGTTGTTGAAAAGGACATTGAAGCCAATAAAAAAGAACTTAAACATCGTAAAAGCTATTTGAAACAACAAGGCTTAACAAATGATGAGATTTACTTAATAGAGGCTAGCGAAGGAATTAGTCCATATGAATTTATGACATCCATTAAAGAACAAAAAGGTGGCTATGTAACAAATAATGAAGAGTGGACTTTACGAGAAATACTTAGTAAAGCTAATTTACCAACATCTGTTATTAATATTTTAATTCATTATATATTAGTGATTAGAGATAATCCGATTTTTGAAAAAAGTCTAGCCTATAAAATTTCAAATGATTGGGCTCAAAATAATGTCATTTCTCCTGAAATGGCCCTTGGAAAAGTGAAGACAATGTATCAAGAAAATGCAGAAAAACAACAACAATCTCAAAAAAAACAGTATACAACCTATCCTTCCTCTAATTACGGAAAGAATAATAAAGTAAGAACAGAAACTCTTCCTGAATGGGCTAAAGAAGGAAGTGAAGAAAAAACTGAAAAACCAATGAGTGAAGAAAAAAAACAAGCCTTTAAAGATAGATTAAAAAAAATTCAGAGCTTTGGAAAAGAAGGTGAAGAATAAATGGAAGATATGGGTAAAAATTTGACGAAAATATTGAAGGAACGAAATCTTTCTGAACAATACGAAAAACTTATGCAAGAAGTTTTAAATGATAGAGATGTTCAAGATTTTATTAAAAAAAATGAAGAAATGCTTACTAAAGAATCAATAATAAAGAGTTATGCAAACTTATATGAATTTGTAAATGAGAAAAAAAAATACCAAGAAAAAGTTGGAATGATGGCTCCAGGTTATAAGCCTCAATTAGTAATGAACTATCACTTTATAGCTGTTTCTTATGTGCCGACAGCGGAGTTGATTGCTAAACAAAAGGAACAAGCCATTAAAGCCCGTATTCATTCAATGGATATGCCTAAAGATGTCAGAACAGCGACATTTGAACAATTTTATAATACGGATATGCGTGAAAATGCGATTAACGCTGCTTATGACTTTATTGGAGACTATTTAGAAAATCCTAAAGGCTTTCATCAAGGACTCTACCTGCATGGAGCATTCGGTGTTGGGAAATCTTTTTTATTAGGCGCAATCGCTCATGAATTAGCAGAAAAAGGCTATCCAACAACCTTGATGCATTTTCCTTCTTTCGCAGTTGAGATGAAGCAAGCTATTAGTCAGAATACAACAGGTGAAAAATTAGAAGCTGTAAAAAAATCGCCTATTTTAATGTTGGACGATATCGGTGCAGATTCGATGTCTAGTTGGATAAGAGATGATGTTCTAGGTGTTATTTTACAGTACCGGATGCAAGAACAATTACCGACTTTTTTTTCTTCTAATCTTGATATGAAACACTTAGGAGAAGAACACTTGAGGGTAACACAAAGAGGCGAAGATGAGCCATTGAAGGCACAACGTATTATGGAACGTATAAAGTATTTATCTAAAGAGCTACAAATGACAGGGAAAAATCGTAGATTATCATAAAAATAAATTCTCCACTTATTAATTGAAATGAAACCTCATTATTAACTTGATTTTTTTTGTATAATCTGGTTTAATTATAGAAATAGATTAAATCTTTGAAAAAGACAATAGAATAAGAAAACGTTCCATTAGAGAAGGAAAACATGGCTGGAATTTTCCTGAATAGTTCTTATTTTTACCCCTTTTGAGTACCGCTGTGAACTAGTTTTAATTAGCAGAGGTCATTTAGCTAATGTTATCAGCCAAGAGTGAATTCTAGAGTATGAACGATGGTTTATGCTTTTAAAGGGTTCTGAACCTGGGTGGAACCACGACTTTGTCGTCCCTTTTATGTTAATTACTTAACATAAAAGGGACTTTTTTTATTTTTTTTAATAGAAAGAATTGGAGGAATAAGATTATGACAGAAATTAAAATTACTTTACCCGATGGTGCAGAGAAATATATGCCAATTGGTGTTTCTACAAGAGAAATAGCTGAGAGTATCAGCAAAGGCTTGGCAAAAAAAGGATTAGCAGGAAAATTTAATGGTGAACTTATAGATTATAGTCAACCGTTAAAAGAAAATGGACTATTAGAAATCATTACTCCTGATCATGAAGATGCACTCCAAATCGTTCGTCACTCGAGTGCTCATTTAATGGCGAATGCATTAAGAAGGTTATATCCAGATATCAAATTTGGTGTGGGTCCTGCAATTGATTCAGGATTTTATTACGATACAGATACGAAAACACCGATTACTGAGGAAGACTTACCACGTATCGAAGCAGAAATGATGGCAATTGTTAAGGAAAATAATCCAATTGTACGCAAAGAGTTAAGTCGTGTTCAAGCACTTGATTTGTTTAAAGATGATCCTTATAAAGTAGAATTAATAACAGCTCTGCCTGATGATGAAATCATTACTGTTTATACGCAAGGTGACTTTGTTGATTTGTGTCGTGGCGTTCATGTTCCAACTACTGGAAGAATACAAGTGTTCAAACTATTGTCTCTTGCTGGAGCTTATTGGAGAGGCAACTCAGACAATAAAATGATGCAACGTATTTACGGGACAGCTTTCTTTGATAAAAAAGCGTTAAAAGATTTCTTACAAATGCGTGAAGAAGCTAAGTTACGTGATCATCGTAAGTTAGGAAAAGAATTAGATTTATTCATGATTTCACCTGAAGTAGGTTCTGGTTTACCTTTTTGGCTTCCAAGAGGTGCAACTATTCGACGCATAGTCGAACGCTACATTACAGATCGTGAAATAAGCCTAGGTTACCAACACGTATATACACCTGTTTTGGCTGATGTAAACTTGTATAAAACTTCTGGTCATTGGGATCACTACCATGATGATATGTTCCCACCAATGGATATGGGTGAGGGAGAGATGCTTGTTTTACGACCAATGAACTGCCCACACCACATGATGGTTTATAAGAATGATGTTCATAGTTATCGTGAGTTACCAATTAGACTTGCTGAATTAGGACAAATGCACCGTTATGAGAAAAGTGGCGCGCTTTCTGGTTTGCAACGTGTACGTGAAATGACTTTAAATGACGGTCATACGTTTGTACGTCCTGACCAAATTCAAGAAGAATTCTTACGCACAATTGAGTTAATGTTAGCAGTCTATGAAGATTTCAATATTAAGGATTATCGTTTTCGCTTAAGTTATAGAGATCCAAATAATACAGATAAATATTTTGATGATGATGCAATGTGGGAAAAAGCCCAAAAAATGATTAAAGACGCAATGGATGAAAAAGGATTAGATTATTTTGAAGCTGAAGGAGAAGCAGCTTTTTATGGTCCAAAACTAGATGTACTAGTAAAAACAGCTATCGGACTTGAGGAAACACTTTCTACTATTCAACTAGACTTCCTATTACCTGAAAGATTTGATTTGACTTATGTTGGAGAAGATGGAGAAAATAATCATCGCCCTGTTGTTATTCACCGTGGTATCGTTTCAACAATGGAACGCTTTGTCGCTTACTTAATAGAAGAATATAAAGGAGCATTTCCCACTTGGTTAGCACCGATTCAAGCAACGATTATTCCAGTTAATCTGGATCTTCACTCTAAGTATGCATACGAAATCAAAGAAAAAATGGCCTCGCTTGGTATGCGTGTAGAAGTGGATGATCGAAATGAAAAAATGGGCTATAAAATTCGTGCTTCACAAACACAAAAAATACCGTACCAATTAGTTGTAGGCGATGATGAGGTAACTAATGCATCGGTTGCTATTCGTAAATATGGTGAAAAAACGACTCAAGTACTTGAATTAAAAGAGTATTTAGAAAAATTAATGGTAGAGATTAATAATTTTAGTCGTTAGTAGTTTACAAATAAATGAAATCGTGTTATCATAAGAAAGTTGAGAAAACAAAGCAGAAGCACTCGCTTCTCGCCTAAGTTGACTAAAAGTCTCTGGGCTAGATATAAACGATGATAATTTACGCATGGCGTAAGTTGGAAATTATTTATAGGCGAGTTCATTGCGAATTCGCCTATTTTCTGCTGTTCTTTCTCTCAAATCTAATGGAGGTGTATGACCATAGCAAAAGATATGATGGTAAATGACGGCATTCGTGCACGTGAATTGCGCGTTATAGGTAGTAATGGTGACCAACTTGGACTTAAAACCAAGAGTGAAGCATTGGCAATTGCAGAAGCAGAAAACTTAGACCTAGTCTTAGTAGCTCCGACAGCAAAACCACCCGTAGCACGTATTATGGATTATGGTAAGTTCCGTTTTGAACAACAGAAAAAAGAACGTGAAGCCCGTAAACATCAAAAAATCGTCGGTCTTAAAGAAGTTCGCTTAAGTCCAACAATTGATTTAAATGACTTCAATACAAAATTACGTAATGCGCGCAAGTTCCTTGAAAAAGGAGATAAAGTTAAAGCATCTATTCGTTTTAAAGGACGTGCCATTACTCATAAAGAGATTGGTAAAAAAGTTTTAGATCGATTAGCGCTAGAAACAGCCGATATTGCTAGTATTGAATCAGCCGCTAAAATGGATGGACGTAGTATGTTCTTAATTTTAGCACCAAAAACTGAAAAGTAAGAGTATTTTAAGGAGGAAAATATAATGCCAAAACAAAAAACACACCGTGGATCAGCTAAACGATTCAAAAGAACAGGTAATGGCGGATTGAAACGTCATCACGCAAAGACAAGCCATATGTTTGCAAATAAATCTCAAAAACAAAAACGTAAATTACGTAAGTCAGCAATGGTATCATCAGGCGATATGAAACGTATCCGTCAACAATTAGCTACTTGGTAATTGTTTGAAAAAAATTTAGTATCACTGATTAAGATAATTATGTATAAGAGTTTTCTAAAAAGAAAACATCTTCGAGGAGGAAATTAATATGCCACGTGTTAAAGGTGGGACGGTTACTCGTAAACGTCACAAAAGAATATTAAAATTAGCAAAAGGTTATTATGGTTCAAAACATACTTTATTTAAAGTATCTAAACAAGCAGTAATGAAATCTTATCAGTATGCGTATAGAGATCGTCGTCAAAAGAAACGCGATTTCCGTAAATTATGGATTGCACGTATCAATGCAGCAGCTCGCATAAATAACATGAGCTACAGCACGTTTATGCATGGTCTTAAATTAGCTGAAATTGATATGAACCGTAAAATGTTAGCTGATATTGCTGTTACAGATGCAGCAGCTTTTACAGTACTAACTGAACAAGCTAAATTAGCTTTAGAAAATAAATAATCAAAAAAAGAGGCTGGGACATAACTAGCTACTAATAAGAAAAAAGATTCCATTTATCAGTTTTGCTGATAAATAGAATCTT
>JAGQHW010000032.1:0-17109 GCA_020431645.1 Carnobacterium sp.
TTAGATTATTTTACATCAAATAAACCAGACAGTCAAGACGAAATTAAATTATCTTATTTTAATTCTTTACGCTTTGAATAATCCAATACCCTTTATCTTTTATCAAAATTTCTGCATTTCCAAACGTCTCTATCATCTTTTCTTTTGCGCTAGGCGCTCCTTGCTTCTTTTGAATGACAATAGTTAATGTTCCTTGCGTTCTTAAACGATCAAAAGACCCTGTCAATATTTCGTGAACAACTTTTTTCCCTGCACGAATGGGCGGATTGCTGATAATTGCTGCAAAAGAATTGCCTTCTACTTGTTGATAAATATCGGAAAGATGGATTTTCGCATTGCTAATCCGATTGTTAGAAGCATTTTGTTTTGCCAATCCTAACGCACGTTCATTAACATCTACCATCTCAACCATTCTTTCAGAGGCTTCTCTAGCTAATGAAAGTCCCATCGGTCCATATCCACAGCCTACATCTAAAATATTGCCTTCTACCATATTATCTAAATCAATCGTTTCAATTAGCAAACGAGAGCCAAAATCCACCGTTTTTTTAGAAAAAACACCTAAATCTGTTACGAATTTAAACGTCTCTCCACGTAATTTATATGTCCAAGCTGACTGCTCACTTTCAGTATTGGGTTTATTCGTAAAATAATGATCTGCCATTTAAAAAACTCCTTGTTTTACTTTTTATGATTAAAAAAGACACGCAGCGAACTGCGTGTCTCAAAAGTTTTCAACGTAAGTGGTTGAATTATTTAACTGTTACAGTTGCGCCAGCAGCTTCAAGAGCTTCTTTCATTGCTTCAGCGTCTTCTTTAGAGATATCTTCTTTAATTGCTGCAGGTGCTCCATCAACTAAAGCTTTAGCTTCTTTCAAACCTAAGCCAGTTGCTTCGCGAACAGCTTTGATTACTTTAATTTTTGCGTCTCCAACAGCTGTTAATTCAACCGTGAATTCTGTTTGCTCAGCAGCAGCAGATTCTGCTCCACCAGCAGCAGCTACAGGAGCTGCAGCAGTTACGCCAAATTCTTCTTCGATAGCTTTTACTAAGTCGTTTAATTCTAATACTGTTGATTCTTTCAAATCAGCAATGATTTGTTCAATGTTTAATGACATTGTTATATTCCTCCATTATTGGTTAGTTTTTTTAATATTTTTTCTTTTCATATTGCCAAAAGAACGGTTTTTTTTATTAAGCTACTTCTTCTTCTTTTGATTCTGCAACTGCTTTGATAATAAGAGCAGTATTGCGAATTGGAGCTTGAAGTACAGATAGTAACATTGATAGTAAACCATCGCGATTTGGTAATGTTGCAAGAGCATTCATTTCTTCTACTGATGATACTTTGCCTTCGATTACGCCACCTTTAATTTCTAAAGCTGATGCCGTCTTAGCAAATTCTGCAATAATTTTTGCAGGTGCAATAACATCTTCATTACTAAAAGCAATAGCTGTAGGTCCTTTGAACACATCATCCATTCCTTCCAAACCTGCTGCTTGCGCTGCACGGCTTAAAACAGAATTTTTGATTACTTGCATCACAATACCTGCATCACGTAATTGTTTACGTAATTCAGTTACTTCTTGAACAGTTAATCCACGGTAATCCATTACTACAACTGATGCTGCATTTTGGAATTGTGTCGTTGCTGTTTCAACAAGCAATTGTTTTTCTGCGATTGCTGCTTGACTCATTAAATTTTCACCTCCCGATCGATTGATGGAATCTTTTCGTGTAGCCAACTTAAATCGTTTGCACAACGCAAAAACTCCATGTCACCGTAGACATAGAGGGAGTGTTGTATGCTTTCACATATCGTCCTCGGCAGGAATTTAAGGCATAATGCCACCTACTGTCTTCGGTAATAGTACTTAACTTAGACGATTTTAACAAGACAAATCGTCTAGGTCAAGACATTTATTATTTTTTATGCAAATGTATTAGCGTCAACTTTAACGCCAGGTCCAAATGTGCTAGTGATTGATATATTTTTAATATATTGACCCTTAGCAGTTGAAGGTTTCACTTTAAGCATTGTGTCATTGATTGTACCAAAGTTTTCAATTAATTTAGCTGTATCAAATGATACTTTTCCGATAGGAGCATGAACGTTTCCTGCTTTGTCTACACGGTAAGTAACTTTACCAGCTTTAATTTCATTGATTGCTTTAGTAACATCCATCGTAACAGTACCTGTTTTAGGGTTAGGCATTAAACCTTTGGGTCCTAAAACGCGTCCTAAACGGCCAACTTCAGCCATCATGTCTGGTGTTGCTACAACAACGTCAAAATCAAACCATCCACCATTGATTTTTTGAACTAATTCAGCTTCGCCGACATAGTCTGCTCCAGCTGCTTCTGCTTCTTTTGCTTTGTCGCCTTTAGCGAAAACTAAAACTTTTTGTGTTTTACCTGTTCCGTTTGGAAGAACAACTGCCCCACGAATTTGTTGGTCAGCTTTTTTAGGGTCTACACCAAGTCTGTATGCTACTTCAATTGTTTCATCAAATTTAGCAAAACTAGTTTCTTTTATTAAAGCTACAGCTTCTTCTACAGTATATAGCTTATCAGCATCTACTTTTTCTAAAGCTGCTAAATATTGTTTACCTTTTTTAGCCATGTTTTATTCCTCCTTGATTGTGGTTATAGCGGTTTTACCTCCCACTTGATCCTCGCCTTATTCTAGACGAGAGACACTGAGAAGCGTATTTCGGGATTAACCTTCGACAGTAATTCCCATGCTTCGTGCAGTACCTTCTACCATTTGCATAGCAGCTTCAACAGTTGCAGCATTTAGGTCAGGCATTTTTGTTTCAGCAATTTCTTGTACTTGTGCACTTGTAACAGTTGCAACTTTTTTCTTATTTGGTTCACCGGATGCTTTATCAATACCAGCAGCTTTTTTAAGCAAAACAGCCGCAGGCGGTGTTTTTGTGATAAATGTAAATGAACGATCTTCATATACAGAAATAACAACTGGTGTTAGTAATCCACCTAAATCTTGCGTACGTGCATTGAATTCTTTACAGAATCCCATGATGTTCACTTGCGCTTGACCTAAAGCTGGACCTACTGGTGGAGCTGGACTTGCTTTCCCTGCAGGAATCTGCAATTTAACTAACTTAACAACTTTTTTGGCCACGTGACATACCTCCTTGAATGAGTCCGCGATGTGGTTAATGGGGCTAAGATTTCCCCTCCCACATTTGTTCATACGTAAAAACGTACTAACTGACTATAGCATTTTTAATGCCATAGAACAAGTCTTAATTCACTTTTTTTATTTTTTTGATCGAAATTTTTTTAAAGGTGTCGTTGAATTGCTAATAGTCTTTTTATTTCTAGGTCTTTTTATGAGTTGGACGAAACCATAAATAATTCCTGCAAATACGCTGTAGACAAAAAAGAGTACTATAAATCCCCAAAGCCCTATTACAGCATCACTAAACTCCATTTGCCCGCGATTGGTGATGGCTTGTTGGATTTCAATCGCAAAAACTAAAACAACCATTACAGTAAATGTATAGATAAATCCCAGAATCGTTGTTTTAAATTTAAACTTATCAATCCACTTAAATATAGGATAAACTAATAGAAAGAATGCAATACCTACTAGTCCGATAATCCAAAAATGCAATTCTTTATCTGTCATTTGTATCCCAATTCGTAAAGAGATTTGATCATGTACTTCATTAACTAAACTAGCTAACCACAAAATGATGGCCTTCATAACGTTCCTCCACTTCTAACTCGTCTTTACCCTTAAGATTAAAGCTACCTATTCTATCAGAATAATGACAAAAACCTTTTGCAAAAATGAGAAGAAACCATTTTGTTCTGGTTCTATCACTTTTCACAAAAGGCTACTAGTCTTTTTTTACAGTTTATCTGCTTGCTCAAAATCAAGCTCTGTACTTGTTTCACGACCAAACATCTCTACGTTTACTTTTAATTTAGCTTTTTCTTGTTCGATTTCAGTAATTTTACCGACCATTCCACTGAAAGCACCTTCAATAATCGTAACAGACTCGCCTACTTCAAATTCAATTTCTTTATGGCGTGAGCTGATTCCTAAGCGACGTAAGATAACTTCAATTTCTTCTTTTAATAGCGGTGCTGGCTTACTTCCCGCTCCATGAGAACCGACAAAACCTGTTACACCTGGAGTGTTACGGACCACATACCAAGAATCATCAGACATAATCATCTCTACTAGTACATAACCAGGAAATGTTTTTTTCATTGTTACTTTATCTTTACCATTTTTCTTTTCTGTTTCCTCTTCTTCTGGGATAACAACGCGGAAAATATAATCTTCCATTCCCATACTATTCGCACGTGACTCAATGTTTTGCTTTACTTTATTCTCGTAACCTGAATAAGTGTGCAAAACATACCAATGTTTTTCAATTTCAACTTGTTCCACTATTATCTCTCCTATCTATTCATTATTTTATCGTCAATTCTTATTTTTAGTTTAAGCCAAACAAAAAAACCTTCGTTAAGATTAAGAAGGTTTTGGCAAGTCCTTTATTTGTGGCTAGTATACCATCTTCTAGACAAACTCGCCAGTAAATTTGGCTGTTTTATAAAATAAGGTCAAGAATAGAATCAATTCCGAAGTCAACAACCATAAAGAAAATCGCAAATAACAGACAAACTCCAAACACAATAATTGTGTTTCTTTTTAATTCTTTACTTGTCGGCCAAGTGACAGCTTTCATTTCACGACTTACGCCACCAAAAAAACCTTTTATTTTACTCATGTCTATTCCCTCCGAAAAATTCATTAAACTATTTTTTATTTCGTTTCACGATGCATTGTGTGCTGATTGCAATATTTGCAAAATTTCTTTACTTCTAGTCGTTCCGTACGTCCAGCACTATTCACTTTTTTAGAATAGTTTCTAGATCCGCAAATCGAACAAGCTAGAGCAGATTTTTTAACAGTCATTTTTTCACCTATACTTTCTATTTTAGCGAGTGAAATCTCATTAAATTTAACACCCCTTTGCTGAAGTGTCAATTATTCTTTTTGTTTTTTAAAATAACATCAGATTCAAACCTAACGAACGAACAGCAAACTAGCCGTTAGCAATAGAATTTCTGCTACACTAAAAATGGAAATATTTTTAATTGCAACAGAAAATGTTTTTTCTTTTATCTGTTCCTGATTAAATTTATGAAGATTTTTCTTAGTTGGAATAACTGTAACTAAAATCAGCAGTACTATGGGATGCATTAATTTGAAAGCTACTGCTAGAATGATAATGACATAGGAACCATACATTAATAGATTAAATAGTAAAACAGCATTTTTTTTTCCTATATAAAATGGCAATGTATATCGATGATTCCCAATATCTTGATCCAAGTCACATATATTATTGGCTAACATAATATTGGCGATTAAAAAGACTGTCGGGAGTGAAACAAATGCTATTTTAATAATAGAGAGATAGTTCCCTATCAAAAGAAAGCTTGTTCCTTGAAAAATCAAGTCTAATAATACGCTTGATTCTACATTAACGTAAACTGTAATAAAGAAAATCCCAAACCCCATAACCAAGCCAGAAAGAATCTCACCTAATGGCATTCTTGAAATTGGAACCGGTCCAAATGTATAAAATATACCCACAATAAAACAAGCTCCTCCCATAAAGAGCAGTAGAATGGTTGTTTGATAAACCAGCCAGATTCCTAATATTGAAGCAGTACTTAACATAAAAATGATCACTCGTATAACTACTTTTTCAGAAATAGTTTGTTGTCCGATAATATTAACTTCTTTTTTATAGATCGTGTCTTTGGCTTTTTGATAATCCATTAAATTATTGATAGCCGTTGTCGTCATATCAAATAGCAACATCGCTGCAAAAAATATAAGTGTATTCCCTAAATTAAATGACTTAAAATAGGTACGAGAAAATAAAACACCTAATAAAAATGGGAATAAACTAGCAATCTTCGTTTGTATTTCAACAAGCTTTAAAAAAACAGTTAGTGTCAATGAAGTACTCCTTCTTTCTTACAACTAATATTGAATTTTTATTGTTTATTCTCTAAAGTAAACTCATCGTCATTTAACCTAAAGAGACCTTCAAGTCCCTCAGATAAATAAATAGATTTATCTTTTGTGATGAAAACAGCCTCTATGTCCTTCTTTTGATTGATAAAGTCTAGACCACCTTCTAACCCTTTAGAGAAAACTTCCGTCGAGAGTCCATCACCGTCTATCGATTTTTCTGCAACAATACTGACTCCAGCTAAACTATTTTCAAAAGGGTAGCCTGTTTTCGGATCAAGTAAATGATGGTATTTTTCCCCATCTACTTCAATAAACCGCTCATAAATACCTGATGTTACTATCGTTTTATCACTCAGTGGAATCGAACCAACTATTTCGCCACGTACCTCAAAAGGATTTTGAATCCCTACATTCCATTCAGCGCCTTTAGCTCGAGGACTATTTCCTAAAACATAAATATTGCCTCCTAAATCAACAATTGCTGTATCTACTTTGTTGGCTTTCAAAATCTTTACTGCCTCATCAGTAATATACCCTTTTGCAATTGCACCTAAGTCTAATCGCATGTTCTTATCTTTTAAAAAAATAGTTTGTTCCCCATCATCTAATACTACTTTTTTATAGTCTATTAAAGCTAATGACGATTCAATTTCAGGTTGAGTTGGTTTTTTAGCATCATCAAATCCAATATGCCACAAGTTTGTTAATGGACCAATTGTCATATCAAAAGTACCATCACTATCTTTACTATATTCATAGGCAGCTTTTAATAAGGAGTAAACATCATCAGAAACTTTCAATGGTTCGTTACCCGCTTGTTCATTTATTTTTTCAACTTCAGATGCTCCATCATTTACTGTAATTTTTTCAGATAGTTCTTCAATTCGGTTAAAGACACTTGTTAAAACCTTTTGCTTGCCTTCATCGTAAATCTTCACGTTTACTACCGTTCCCATTAAAAATTCTGTTCTGGCGTATGGTTCACTTGCTAAACCACTTTCTTCTTTTCTTTCTCTTGTACTGCAACCAGAAATAATAAATCCTACACTAAATAAAAGAAGTAACCAATTCCAATTATTTTTAACTTTCAATGCGTTCACTCCTTTGTTTAGTTTAGACTATCCTATCAAAATTACTAATTAAAGTGAAGATGAAATTTCAATAAGGCCTTAGAAATTAATCTAAGACCTTATCCTTTTCGTTTATTAAATTAAAAAAATTATTCTTCTTCAACTTTATTGTCTACTACGATTGTTTCTGTATTGCCTTCTTTAGCTGCATCAACTAATTGCTGTGCATATGTCTTAAATGATTCTGATGAGTGAGTTGCTCCTGTAACAACTTCAACTTCAGCTGGATCACCTTTGGCTACTAAATCATCGTTTAATTGAGGCGTATAATCAGCAGGGCCTGTTCCTACTTTTTCTACCATTGCTGCTTGATAACCTTCATCTTCTGTTTTTAATTTACCATCTTTATTAAGAGAATCATAATTTGATTCAGTAATTTCCCCATCTTTTACTGTTAGTGTAAAATCAACTTTCCAGCCATTTTCATCTAAGTTTTTCTCTTCTAATTTGTATGTACCATCTTGTAATTCTTCGACGGCAACTTCACTTGACGTGACTTCGCTTGAAGCTACTTCTGAACTTTCATCTTTTGCTGCATCATCGTTCCCACAAGCAGCTAAAATAATTGTTGATGCAAAAACAACAGATACTAACTTAAACCCTTTTTTAATTTCCATAATGATTTACCACCCTGTTTTTTAGTCTGCTCTCCCTTGGATTGAAACCTTATTCACAAATTCACAAATAAAGAAAGAGCATCTACAAGTAGTATAACCGATTACTATTTAGTTGTATATATTTTTCACAACTTTTTAAAAAAAATACTCTATTTCACTTTTTAATTTTTTTAACTTAAATGAATATAGACAAAAGCATTATTTTTTAGTATACTTACTTTTACATAGGTTGTGAATTACTTAACTAACTTGACGTATTCATTTTGTACTTATCCCATTAGTCGCAATGGGTACTTTATTTATTTAACTAGTATTATACTAATAAGGAGTGGAAAGAATGACTTCAAAAAATATTGTTGTTGTTGGTGCAGGTTTTGCGGGTATCGCTACTACAAAAAAATTAGCTAAACGTTTCAAAAAAAATCCGGAGGTAAACATAACTCTGATTGATCGCTATTCTTACCAAACTTACATGACTGAGTTACATGAAGTGGCCGGTGGTAGAGTGGAAGAAGAAGCTATTAAATTTGATTTACAACGATTATTTTGTCGCTTAAAAAATGTTTCCTTAGTTACAGATAATGTAACTGAAATCGATCATGACAACAGAATGGTCTTAACTGAAAACGGTGCGTTTCCTTTTGATTACCTTGTTTTAGGTATGGGTGGAGAGCCGAACGATTTTGGAACTCCTGGGGTAAAAGAAAATGCCTTTACACTTTGGTCTTTAGATGATGCTTTAAAAATCAGACATCATATAGAAGAAACGGTTGCTCTTGCTGCTATTGAAAGAGATGCTGCTAAGCGAAAAGCTATGTTGAACTTTGTTGTTTGTGGTTCCGGCTTTACAGGAATTGAAATGATTGGCGAATTAATGGATTGGAAGAAGAGATTAGCTAAAGATAATAAAATCGATCCTTCTGAAATTAATTTAATGGTCGTTGAAGCTGCTCCAACTATTCTAAACATGATTTCTCGTAAGGATGCAGATAAAGCTGAAGTTTATATGGCTAAAAAAGGGATTCAATTATTGAAAAATTCTCCTATTATTGCTGTTGAATCAGATCATATTGTTTTAAAATCAAATGAGAAAATACCGACACACACTTTAATTTGGACTGCTGGTGTTAAAGCCAATACAGATACTGAAAGTTTTGAGATGGAAACGGCCCGCGCAGGTCGCTTAGTAGCTAACGAATATATGGAGGCTAAAGGACTAGAGCAAGTTTACGTTGTTGGAGATTTAGTTTATTATGAAGAATTTAAAGATACACCAACACCTCAAATTGTTCAAGCTGCTGAACAAACTGGTCATACGGCTGCTGACAATATTATTGCTGATATTGAACAAACAGAAAAGAAAGTCTATTCAGGTAAATACCAAGGATTTATGGTTTCAATAGGTTCAACTTATGGCGTTGCACATTTAGGAGACGTTATTCATTTAAGTGGATTTCTTGCTATTTTAATGAAACATCTAGTTAACTTGTATTACTTCTTTGGTATTCGTTCTGGTTATTATGCAACACAATATATCTTCCACGAATTCTTTCATATTAAAGACCAAAGAAACATATTCCGCGGTCATCTATCACGTTATGGCAATGTTCTTTGGAGTGTTCCATTACGGATTTTTTATGGTAGCATGTGGCTTTTTGAAGGGATTAAGAAGGCCTTTGGTTTATTCGGAACCGATAGTTGGTTTGGTAGCAAAGTTGCCCTTCCTTTCCCTTGGTTACAAGACGCTACAGCCGGTGCTTCAGCAGCCTACACAGAAGCCGAAGCAGCTAAACCAATCTTTGGCTTAAGCTATGCTTATGGAGAAGAACCGATGATGGTCTTCACAAAAGCACCTGAGTGGTTTGAAAGCATTATGAAAGTCATGATTCCTACACCAGAAGTAGCTTTGATTTTCCAAAAAGTAATGACGCTTCTTGAGATAGCAATTGGATTAGCTCTTATTGGTGGGTTACTTGTCTGGTTGTTAAGTGCTTTAACAATTGTCCTCGTTGCAAGTTTTTCTTTATCTGGAATGTTTTATTGGGTTAATATTTGGTTTGTTTTTGTTGCTATTGCATTAATGAATGGTTCTGGACGCGCATTTGGTTTAGATTACTACATTATTCCATGGTTTCAAAAAACAGCAGGAAAATGGTGGTATGGAACACCGTCTTCATTGTATAATAAAAAAGTATAAGTTTTATACGAATAGAGTGGGTGCAGTTTACATCTGCCTTCACTCTATTTTAACTTTAAAAAAAAGAAGGGAAACTAATCCGATGACAAAAAACCAAAAAATTGTTTACATTGCTTTGTTAGCTGCTCAAGCTGTTATTTTAGGTTTAGTTGAGCGAAGCATTCCTTTTCCATTCGCATTTGCTCCTGGAGCAAAATTAGGAATTGCTAACTTAATTACCATCATCGCATTATTCACTCTTCCTTTTAAAGATAGTTTTACTGTTGTTTGGATTCGTTTAATTATGACAACTTTATTAGGAGGCACTCTTTCTACTTTTTTATATAGCTGTGCCGGTGCACTATTAAGTTATTTAGGCATGCTAGCGGTAAAACAATTAGGGCCCAAACATGTGAGCATTATCGGAATTAGTGCTACTGGAGGAATCTTACACAATGTTGGCCAATTAGCTGTTGCCAGTTGGATTTCTCAAACGTGGACCGTTATGCTCTACTTACCTATCTTATCTTTTATGGGTATTTTATCTGGTATTGCCATCGGAATTGCAGCTAATTACTTAATGGACCATGTTCAAGCACTTAGGAAATTTAGTGTTATTTATTACGATAAAGTGAGTGATTAAAAAATAGTCCACTCACCTAAACATAGAAAGGAGTTATTGAATATGCCTGTGTCCTCATTCTGGGAACCTTATTCGGAGTTGCAAGTAGAGTTAGAATCGGTCACAAACTTAATGGCTAACCAAATTCGTTTACGCAATAAAGAAATCGAATCCGTACTTTTAGAGAGTATATATCATGGCGGAAAAATGATCCGCCCAGCCTATACTCTACTTTTCTCAAAATTTGGTGACAATCAACAAGTCGATCGGACACTTGCCCTTTCTGCTGCAGTCGAACTGCTCCATACAGCAACATTAATTCATGATGATATTGTTGATGACTCTCCCCTAAGACGAGGAGTGCCTAGCCTTCAGTCTCAATATGGAAAAGATGTCGCTGTCTATGCTGGAGATTATCTCTTTACTGTTTGTTTTCGTCTCTTATCTAACTATGCTGATACAACGGAACAAGTAGAAGTAAATACTCGCGGTATGGAACGTATTCTAATGGGTGAGTTAGACCAAATGTATTTACGCTACAATAAAAATATGTCTATTCGAAATTATTTAACTCAAATTTCTGGAAAGACAGCTCAACTATTTGCTCTTGCTTGTTATTCAGGTGCCTTAAATGGTGGAAAATCCGAAAAATTTTCTAGAAATGGTTATTATATTGGTAGTCACATTGGAATGGCCTTCCAAATAATTGATGATATCTTAGATTATTCTCAAACTGCTATTGTCTTTGGGAAACCTGTTTTAGAAGATGTTCGTCAAGGTATCTATACCGCCCCTTTAATTTTTGCACTTCAAGAAAAAAATCTTCGCTTGGGAGAACTTATAGATAAACAAGAAAGATTAACTGAAGCAGATGCTGAAGAAATTCAACAGTTAGTTATTAAATTAGGCGGTTTAGAAAAAGCAAAACAATTAGCTAGTAAATACACACAAAAAGCAATAAAACGAATAAATCAGTTGCCTGATCAAAAAGAAAAAGAACAAATAAAAAAAATAACCCTGTCTTTATTAGATCGTCATATTTAAGTGATATCAAAAAACAAATAATAAGAGCCATACAAAAAATAGTTATCTTTTGTATGGCTCTTATTATTTAAAAACTTGCAAGAATAGTAGACGTTTTTTCATGTTTGATTTTACCTCACTCCAAAGTACACGCTTTCATTTCGTCGCATGTCCTCATTCAAGTAATTGTTTTAGTTTACGTTTGCAACGATCTAAGGCATTTTTAACTCGCAAAGTATCACAGTTTAAATGAACTGATATTGCCTCAATATCCTTATTGTGAATAAAATCTAAAAACACACGTTGCTCGAATTCTGATAATGTATCTTGATAATCAGCCAGTTTTTCTCGAACTTGAAGAATTTCGATTGTTGGAAGTTGACCCTTTCCTTGTAGTATGTATTGCATACCTTGCTGACTTTCAAGCATTTCTTCTAATGATTCAGCATTTTTTTCAATTATTCTTTTTTTGGCCATATCTTTACGGACAAGACTATATATATGATGTTTTAAGTTTAATTTATAAAAATTACCGAACGTGTGACCTTTTTCACTATCGAAAGTATGAATGGTTTTATTAAAAACCATTCTAGCTTCTTGTAAAAAATCATCTGATTCAAAACTTTTTAAATAAAAATCTTTTGTTAACTTTACAGACAAAGCATGGTAGCGCTTAAAAATAACATCAAAAGGAGTATTATCTCCACTTTTTATAACTGCTATTATTTCGCTATCATTCATTTTTGTAAAAAGATCATCGTTCTCTAACATTTATTTTCCTCCTTAAGATAATGAACTATAAAATTCAAAAGATAATTTTTGAGTCTACTATTCTCGAAAGTTTCTAAAAAATGAGACAAACCTCATTTATCTTTTAGTTAAATCATCTCTCAATTTTTCCAGTTTATCTAATTGAAGGCGGTTCCATGGCGAGTTACGACGATACTGCTGGAAATGATATTCTTTTGCATCTGAAGCAATAGCTTTTTTAGCCATTTGTAAATCTTTATAGAGTTCGTTAGCAGATTTACGTAGTGCTCCTTTTTGAAAAACCAACCACTGCTCCGCAAGATCACTTGTTGCAACTGTCACTTGGGTAATTAACAAATTTTCTTCTCCAATAACCCTTTCAATATAACTATCCGCGGTTTCTCCTTCTTTCGTGAAAACAACAGTTAATGTGTATTTTTTATATGATTTTTGGATACCAGGAACAAGTTGAGCATCGAATATTATACGGGTTTCAATACCTATATATTGTTGATAATTCGCTAATTCATGAAGCAACAGTTCTCTAGCGTCTTCCATCTTATCTTTGTCTTTTAATTTCACTAATTCTGGCCACGAACCTATCATATTATATCCATCAATAATTAACAATTCTTTTTTCATGAAATTTACCCCCCCTTTCCTCATCAATTTATCATTTAAATCTTATGGCGACCTCTGAAAACTTCATACATCAATAAGCTTGCGGCAACACTGGCGTTTAAACTTTGAACATGACCTGTCATTGGTATGGTTAACATCCCATCCATCTGTTCTTTGACCAAACGAGTAATTCCTTTTCCTTCGTTACCGATTACCAATGCTAATGGTATAGTTGTTTCCCATTTGCGGTAATCTTGACCTTCCATATCTGTTCCATAAAACCAAATTCCTCGTTCTTTTAACTCATTAATTGTTTGAGTTAAATTCGTTACTCGAGCTACAGGAACGTGTTCTATTGCCCCTGTTGAAGCTTTAGCAACCGTTGCGGTTAAGCCAACAGCGCGTCTTTTAGGAATAATAATTCCGTGAGCACCACTTGCATCAGCTGTACGCATAATGGAACCTAAATTATGAGGATCTTCTACACCGTCTAAAATAATAAAGAATGGATCTTCTCCTTTTGCTGCAGCAGCAGCAAACAAATCATCAATTGTTGCGTACTGAAATGCTGCAGCAGCGATAACTACTCCTTGATGTACCACACCTTCTACTAATCGGTCTAGTTTTGTTTTTGGCACATAAGAAATTTGAATGTTTCTTTTTTTAGCCAGCTTTTGAATTTCATCCATTTTAGATCCGCTTAATCCCTCTTGAATAAAGACTTTATTGATATCTCGTTCAGATTTTAAGACTTCTATTGCAGGTAATCGACCTGCAACTAAATCTTGTTGCTCTTCTTCCATAGATTCAATCGATGCACTTTCTTCTCTTCGAGCTCTAACAGGTTTAGATGCTCTCTTTTGATTGATATTTTGTTTATTGAATGTACGTTTATCTTTGGACATTATTTTTTACCTCCACAGTGTGAATACACCAATTGATTAGCTCTTCCAGTCGTTTTGTTTGCTTTGATAAATGCAAATATCCCATTAACGCTTCGAATCCTGTTGAGGTACGATACGTGATAATATCAGCATTTTTTGCTGTTGTATGACTTTTAGAATTTCGACCGCGCTTATACATCTCGATTTCTTTTTCAGTCAACAACTCTTTTTCATCTAACATTTCATGCATCAGCATATTTTGCGCTTTAGCTGAAACATATTTCGTTGCCGTTTTATGCAATTGATTGGGACGTGTAAATCCAATTTCAACTAAATGGTCACGAATATAAATTTCATAAATAGCATCTCCTACATATGCTAAGGCTAGGCCATTTAATAAAGACCAATCTTTTTTCATTTCTTCTTTATTGTTTTCTTCTCCATCTTGTTCCTTGTGGGGTATCATCTAAAATAATTCCTTCCTTTTTTAATAAATCTCTGATCTCATCACTTCGTTTAAAATCTTTATTTAATCGTGCAGTATTTCTTTCTTCTATTAATTCTTCAATTTTATTATCAACTAGTTCCTCTGTGCCAAAAGTAATACCAAAAATTTGCATCAGCTCTTCGAATTGTGAAAGCATAGCTGTTAAAACTACTTCTGAAACGTCATCTTGTTCACTGTAGATATTCATTAACTTTGCTAATTCATAAATAACTGTAATCCCGTTTGCTGAATTAAAATCATCATCCATTTCTTCAATAAATTGTTTTTTTATACCTGTTAGTTGTTTTAAATAATCTAAGTCGCTAGGTAAAACTTTCAACGCATCTGCTAAGCGGTAAGAAACATTATCGTATGATCTTCTCAATTTATTTAAGTTTGTTTTAGCCTCTTCAATTGTCGCTTCGTTGTAACTAATTGGTCTTCTATATTGTGTAGTAGCCATGAAGAATCGTAAAATCTGAGGGTCCATTTCTTTTATCATGTCATGCACGAGCACAAAATTCCCGAGTGATTTACTCATTTTTTCGTTGTCCATTGTTACAAATCCATTATGCATCCAATAATTAGCAAATGTATGGCCTGTTTTAGCTTCACTTTGGGCTATTTCATTTTCATGATGTGGAAAAGATAGATCTTGTCCTCCTGCATGAATATCGATAGTATCACCCAAGTATTTAGTTGCCATCACTGAACATTCAATATGCCAACCTGGTCTACCGAACCCCCAAGGAGCTTCCCAATTAATTTCATCTGCTTTAACAGCCTTCCACAAAGCAAAATCTAAAGGATCTTCTTTCTTACTATTTTCACTTATTTGCGTTCGATTACTAGCTCCAACTTCTAATTCGTCAATAGATATTCCACTCAATCTACCATATTTTTTGAATTTACGAGTTCTATAATACACATCCCCGTCAACAATATATGCATATTCTTTTTCAATTAGAACTGCTATAAAATCGACTATTTCAGGAATGTTATCCATAACTCGCGGATTAGCCGTTGCATCTCCAACACCTAGAGCTTTAGTATCTTTATAATAAGCCTCAATAAAGCGATCAGCTACTTCTGGAGCTGTTACATTTAGTTCTTTAGCTGCACGAATGATTTTATCATCCACATCTGTAAAGTTAGAGATAAACCTTACTTCATAATCCCTATATTCTAAGTAGCGTCTCACCGTATCAAATGCTACTGTGCTACGAGCATTCCCAATATGAATATAATTATACACTGTTGGGCCACAGACATACATCTTTACTTTACCCGGTTCTAATGGAGTAAAAACTTCTTTTTCTCTTGTTAAAGTATTGTATATTTTTATCATTATTAATCTCCTCACTTTAAAAAGCACTAGGTAGTTAATCGCTATTTATGCCATCTTACTATCTCGGCTGGCATTCCTACAACGGTCACGTCTGCAGGCATAGATTTTAACACAACAGCTGATGCTCCAATTTTAGTATTATTTCCAATAGTTATGGGTCCAATAACTTGGACATGAGCTGAAAGTAAGACATTATTACCAATGGTTGGATGTCTTTTACCTTTATCTTTTCCTGTTCCACCTAGGGTTACTCCATGAAACATTACAACATCATCGCCAATAATAGCTGTTTCTCCTACTACAACTCCCATTCCATGATCAATAAACAATCTTCTTCCAATGATTGCTCCTGGATGAATCTCAATTCCTGTTAAAAATCTAGAAAAATTAGCAAGTATACGTGCAAGCAAATAGTTATGCTTTAAATATAATTTATGAGCCAAACGATGCAATAAAATAGCATAAAAGCTAGGATAAGTTAAAATGATTTCAAGCGTACTTTTAACAGAAAGATCTTTTTGTCTAATTGTCTTAAGATCTTCTCTTATTCGTTTCATTGTATCCCTCCACACGTTTTTAAAAAAATAAAACAGCGCCTTTTATCTTTATAAAAGACGCTGTTAGCGTTAATCCACTTTTTTATTTCACTTCTGTCAATATAAATAAGTCATTCTTACTTATCTGATTGCGTTGGACAAATTAACGGTTGCTACCGGTTGATACCTACTTTTTTTCACTATCACAACTCGGAGAGGCACTTCACTTTTTAAAAACATCTACTCACACCAACGCAGACTCTCTTTAGTCTTTTTAAAAGTTACTCTTTCTCGTCACAGTTTTTAAATTATTTAATTATTTTTTCTAGTTGATTTAAAGATGAGAAATAGCCGTTTGTAAATGAGCTTTTGTTTTTTTACGACCAAGTAATTCAATCGTTTCAGGTAGTTCAGGTCCATGAACTTGACCTGTTACTCCAACTCTAATCGGCATAAAGAGGTTCTTTCCTTTAATACCTGTTTCTTTTTGGATAGATTTAATGCCTGCTTTAATACTAACAGCATCAAAATTTTCTAATTCTGAAATGACTTTATCAAATGCATTGAGAACTTCTAAAACTGTTTCTCCAGCTAATATCTCTTTTGCTGCTTCATCTAGCTCTGGCGTTTCTGTAAAAAATAAGCTAGCCAATGTTGTAATCTCAGCACCATAGCTCATTTGATCATGGTACAAACCAATCACTTTTTGGACCCATTCTTTTTTATCATCAGATAAATTTTCTTCTACATAACCTGCTTTAACCAGATGAGGCATAGCCAGCTTTGTTACTGTTTCTAAATCTGTTTGTTTCATGTATTGATTATTAATCCAATCTAACTTTTTAGGATCAAATGCTGCTGGTGACTTGCTCAAGCGATCTGG
>JAGQHW010000032.1:17209-21086 GCA_020431645.1 Carnobacterium sp.
AACATTTTTATAAAGTTTTCTTGATTGAAAATTTCATCTTCTCCAACTGGAGACCAACCAAGTAAAGCAATAAAGTTAAACATTGCTTCTGGTAAATAACCTAAATCTTGGTATTGCTCAATAAATTGTAAGATGCTTTCATCACGTTTACTCAATTTTTTACCTGTTTCACTGTTAATGATTAAAGTCATGTGTCCAAAAGTAGGAGGTTTCCAACCAAACGCCTCATATATCATCAGTTGTTTAGGCGTATTAGCAATGTGGTCATCTCCACGTAATACATGAGTAATTTCCATGTAATGATCATCTACTGCTACAGCAAAATTATAAGTTGGCATGCCATCACGTTTAGCGATAACAAAATCTCCACCAACACTGCTTGCTTCAAATGTAATCGTTCCTTTTACCATATCTTCAAAACTATAGGTATTTTCTGGTGAAACTCTAAAACGAATAACAGGATCGATACCGTCAGCTTCTTTAGCTTTTTGCTCTTTAGGAGATAAGTTAGCACATTTTCCACCATAGTGAGGCATCTCTCCACGATTGCGTTGTGCATCACGTTCTGATTCTAGCTCTTCTTCAGAACAGTAACATTTGTACGCACGGCTTCCCATTAGTAATTGATCAACTAGCGGATCATAAGTAGATCTTCTTTCAGATTGTCTATACGGGCCATATTTACCTGGTTTTTCCGGACTTTCATCCCAATCCATTCCTAACCATTTCAGATTGTCTAATTGGCTTTTTTCACCATTTTCAATATTGCGTTTTTGGTCTGTGTCCTCAATTCTTATAATGAAGTCACCATTATTGTGTTTAGCAAATAAGTAATTAAACAACGCTGTTCGAGCATTTCCGATGTGTAAATTTCCGGTTGGGCTTGGTGCATAGCGTACGCGAACTTTTTTCGTCATGATTGTTTCCTCATTTCTAAATAGTATTTTTTTCAAGTAAACAAATAGCCATTGCTGCAATACCTTCTTGTCTTCCGACAAAACCCATTTTTTCAGAGGTTGTCGCTTTTACGTTAACACGTTCTGTATGTATTTGACAATCAAATGCTATATTTTCCTGCATTTTTTTCAAATACGGTTGCATCTTTGGTTTTTCTGCCAAAATTGTCGCATCTATATTAATGATACTGAATTTTTCAGCTGTTAATTGCTTATAAACTTGTCTCAATAACTCCCTAGAGTTTGCTCCCTTAAAGGTTAAATCTGTATCAGGAAATAACTGTCCGATATCGCCTTTTCCTGCAGCTCCTAATAGCGCATCAATGATTGCATGAATTAAAACATCGGCATCAGAATGACCAGCAAGACCTTTTTCAAATGGCAGTTTTACACCACCAATTATACAAGGTCGCCCTTTTACTAACTGATGAGTATCGTACCCTTGTCCAACTCTTTGCATCTTTTGCTCCTTATGCTTTTTTTGCTGGTGTTTCAATATCGCTTCACCAATGACCAAGTCTTCAGGTGTCGTTATTTTAATATTATCATAGTTACTTAGTACCATTGTGACTTTTTCACCAAGACGTTCCACAAGTGACGCATCATCTGTTCCTAAAAAATGATCTATCTTTGCTATTTTATGTGCCCTAAGTATTAACTGGCTGCTAAATGCTTGAGGCGTTTGCACTTGCCATAAAGCTGAACGTACTATTGTCTCTACGACCTGCTTGTTTTCAACCTTTTTAATTGTATCTTTAACAGGAACGCCTAAAATTGCCGCTTTTTTTTGGTAAACAATTTCATTTAAAATGTCGATTAAATGACTTTCAACAAAAGGTCGGGCTCCATCATGAATCATAACAAAGCCTTTTGTATTTTTTAACTTTTTTAACCCACAATTCACACTATCTTGACGCTCAGTTCCACCTTCGACAAATGTAAAAGGTATAGCTGATAAAACACTTTCTTTTTTAGTTAATTCTTCTAGTAAAGGTATTTCATCTTTCTTTGCCACAATAATAATATGGCAGCAATTAGTATCCCTTAAAAAAGTTCTCAAAGAATAAACAATTAGCGGTTCGTCTAAAAGTGGTAACAAGATTTTATTTCCTGTAGTTCCCATGCGTTTTCCATGACCTGCTGCTAGCAAAATCAGCTCATAGTCTTTGTTCATCACAAGGCTCCTATTCTTTTTCTTTAATTCCTTTTTGGGAGTGAACTGGTTTTGCGAAAATCATACGACCTGCAGCCGTTTGAAGCGCACTTGTTACAACGACATTAATTGTTTTATTCATAAAGTGCTGACCATCTTCTACTACGATCATTGTTCCATCATCTAGATAGGCTACTCCTTGATTGCGTTCTGTTCCAATTTTAACAACCATTACAGTCATCTGTTCTCCAGGTATCACAACCGGTTTTACAGCGTTGGCTAGTTCATTGATATTTAGTACAGGTACGTTTTGGAACTCACTAACTTTATTTAAATTATAATCATTAGTAACAACTACTCCATCTAAAAGTTTCGCAAGTTTGATTAATTTAGTATCAACTTCAGCAATATCTTCGAAATCTCCGTCGTACATCTCAACATCCATATCATTTTCTTTTTGCAAAGCATTTAAAATATCTAAGCCTCTACGTCCTCTTACACGTTTAAGGCTATCTGAGGAATCTGCAATGTACTGTAATTCTTGCAAAACAAAATTAGGTATCAATAACACCCCTTCGACAAAACCTGTTTTAGCAATATCATAAATTCTACCATCGATGATTACACTCGTATCTAAAATTTTGTACTTCCTAAAAGTTTCATCTGACTTTCTTTCCAACAACTGATTTTCTTCTTCTAATTCTATATTTCTTTTAGATTTTGTTTGGAACATTTTTTGCCACTCTTCACGTCTAGTTGTACCAATGCGAAAACCAAGATAAGCAAAAATAAACATTAAAATAATCGGTAAGATGCTACTAATGAACGGCAATGATAAACCGATTAAGAAAAGACTACCTAACCAAGCTAACACCATCCCTATAATGGTTCCAATACTTCCAAACAATAAGTAAGTAAGACTTTGCTGGCTTAATAATACTTCTATTTTTTTAATCCCTTGCTCAATATACTTTGTGGTAGGAAGAGAAATCAATAAAAATATAATAGCACCAATCACAATATTCACAAAGCTATAGTCCATAAATTGATTTGAAACGTTAAAAATATCCCATACTAATGGTAAAAAACTTGCTCCAATACTTCCACCAATTAATACAAATATTCCCATAATAATTTTTTTAGCCAAAATAATCCTCCTTTTTCAATAACGGTATAGTCTTTACTTTAATTTTAATAAAGAGACTATACCTTCTATTTCATTTTATTTAGTATCAAAAGCTTTTCGAATACTATCTGTAATGGTCGATACTCCTACAACTTCAATATCTTTAGGAAATGTCCACCCACCAATATTATTTTTAGGAATAAAAATACGAGTGAAACCTAATTTTGCAGCTTCTTGAACTCGTTGATCAATACGACTAACTCTTCTTACCTCTCCCGTAAGTCCTATTTCACCAATAAAGCAGTCTTTTGGACGTGTTTCTTTTTCTTGATAACTAGATGTTATACTCATCGCAATCGCTAAGTCGATAGCAGGCTCATCTAGTTTCACTCCACCAGCTGCTTTTAAATAAGCATCTTGATTTTGTAGCAACATACCAGCTCTTTTTTCTAAAACAGCCATAATTAATGATACTCGATTATGATCTAAGCCACTTACTGTCCGTTTAGCATTTCCAAAAACAGTCGGTGTAATCAGTGATTGGATCTCTGCTAGAATAGGCCTTGTCCCTTCCATTGCAGCTACTACAGCTGACCCTGTTGCTCCAGCTAGTCGTTCTTCAAGGAACATCTCAGAAGGGTT
>JAGQHW010000032.1:21186-23088 GCA_020431645.1 Carnobacterium sp.
AGGACTTCTACTAAACCACCGTTCCTCATTTCAAAAATCCCAATTTCATTCGTTGAGCCAAAACGGTTTTTAACAGCTCTTAAGATACGAAACGTGTGGTGTCGATCTCCTTCAAAATAAAGAACTGTATCTACCATATGTTCTAGCATTTTAGGCCCTGCGATAGACCCTTCTTTAGTTACATGTCCAACAATAAAAATAGCAATATTATTCGTCTTTGCTATCTTCATTAAATCTGCTGTACTTTCTCGTACTTGACTCACACTTCCAACAACACTCGAAACATCTGGCTGACTCATTGTTTGGATTGAGTCAATGACAACAAAATCTGGTTTTATTTCTTCAATTGTTTGACGAATAGCAGCCATATCTGTTTCAGGATAAATATAAAAATTATCTCCTTTAACGCCTAATCGATTGGCACTCATTTTAAGTTGACTTGCACTTTCTTCACCTGATACATATAGCACCTTGCCACCGGTGTCATTTAATTGAGCAGAAACTTGTAATAAAAGGGTCGATTTACCAATTCCTGGATCTCCACCAATTAGAATTAAAGAACCTGGAACAACTCCACCACCTAAAACACGATTTAATTCGGCTAATTTTGTTTTTACTCTTGGTATTTTTGAAACCGTAATTTCTTGAATCGTTTGAGCCTTAGCAGACTTTCCAGTCATACTAACACGACTTCTACGATTATTCTTATCCGCAATTACTTCTTCTTCCATTTGATTCCATGCACTACAATTTGGACAACGTCCCATCCATTTAGGAGATTCGTATCCACAAGCTTGGCAGACAAATTTAGTTGATATTTTTTTTGCCACTGATCGAACCTTCCCTTCGTTTATTGCATAGATTGTAAGTGTATTTTACCACAAAAATGAGAACAATAGGTTTTAAATAGGTTTTAAAATCCTTTTATTCTCGATACTAAATTATTTAATGGTATCTCACTTACTTTGACTTTATTTTTTTAAAGTAAAATAAATTTAATTCGTTATTGATTTACTTTTTTTAAAAAAAACTACAGAAAAAATAAGAACCTGAATAATTCATAGTTTTCGAAAACGCTCCAAAAACCTTGTTATAACAGTCTATTTTGTTTTGTTCATCCGCACCCTTTGGGTGTACAAAAAGAACCCCAATCTGCTATGGTTAAAGCGACTAAACCTAACCAAAGAAAGGGGTTCTCTCAATGGCAACTTTACATGAAAATCGTCTACTTTTCAATCCAAACGTTACAGTATCTCACTCTGGGGGAAATTTATCCTCAGATTCCGGCTTAATATTAGCAAAAGAATTCATGGATAAATTTGAGTTTAGCCGAATCCTACGTAAAAATATCCAGATTCAAGACGACCGACTGTATCATATTCATGAAAATGAATCTATTCTGGAACAAATCATCTTACAGTTAATTGCAGGCTATCCTACGGATTCTTCTGCCAATATATTAGCAACTGACCCTGTTTTTCAAGCTATTTTAAACAAAACGCGGTTGGCTTCACAGCCCTCTATTTCTCGTTTCTGGGATCGGATGACAACTGAAAATATCGTTCAGCTTCAAAAGATTAACCAAATTTTGATTGATAAAGCGCGTACGATTCGAAATACGAATGAAATTATTTTCGATTTAGATTCTACCCACAGTGATACTTTTGGAAACCAAGAAATGACCAATTATAATGCACATTACCAGACAACCGGTTATCATCCGCTCGTTGCCTTTGATGGTCTTACTGGAGACTTTCTTAAAGCAGAACTTCGTTCTGGAAATGTCTACACCTCGAAAGGTGTCGCAGCATTTACTCGTCAATTATTTGAGCATTATCAATCTGCGACACCAGTAAGCACTATTATGGTACGTGCAGATAGTGGATTCGCAACGCCTGATTT
>JAGQHW010000033.1 GCA_020431645.1 Carnobacterium sp.
TAAATGCATATATTAAAATAACAAGCACATAAAGAATGACTCCGTAAATAAATTCGGTTATCTCTTTTTTTGAAAAAATGATAAAGATAAACTGACCGTTACTCAATAAGAGTTGTGTAGCAATTGAAATAATCAAGTTAAATCTTGACGATAAATTTGACTCTCAAACCTAGGTTGAGCTAAGTATCTGGGTTCAAATGATCGTTTTGTATGAATAATTGAAGAATTAGATACATAAAAAATGAGTGCTACTATTATTTGAAACCCACTCATTAAAAAAATAGTTGAAATTGATTTATCTACAAATCTATCTGCGGTTAAGTTCGTCCCCCAATGAATAGGAAAAGATTTAGGGATTTTTTCGTAGTTTAATCAAGTGATTAATTCTATTGCAGCTATAATTAATCCATTACTAGATAATAAAATAAGATTAGGAATCCCAATTTTTTTAGTTCGATAATCTAAATCGATTGTGATTTGCTTTTCAGTTTCTTTCTGCTTAGCCTCTTCAATAAGTTGCGATTTAAATTTTTTTAACTGTCTTTTAATGACTAGATAAAATAATAAGCTAATAAAATCAATGAAACTAATTGCCACTAGTACATATATAACCAAAAATCGCTCCATTTGAACGATAAATTTATTTTTTATTAAAGTAAAAAATAGGCATACTGTAGTCATTCCACTAAACATAACAAGTAAAAAATAAATTGTTTTCCACCTTTCTAACTTAAGGTGAGTTTTATCATTATCTAGAAAAATTATTCAAATTCTAATCTTTGTCTTCCGAAATAAGGCAACAAACCCATAATCAGACTCATCATCAACAGTAACATTAGAGTAAAACTAACAGATAAACTCGTTTTACATTCCTTTCTTGTAGCTAATCAGGATTTGCCTCTTTTAGATTCAGCCATTTCAATGCAATCAAATTCCTTCATTTTAAATACTCTTTTTTATTTAAAATAGTCTTTCAAATTCTGGCTGTCTACATACTTTATTTATAGCATGCATCGTTATACCTATTTCCTTTACTAAATGACGACTACTGAATAAAGCTAAGTGATAATCCTTTAATCGTCCTACCTAACTTCGGTTAAATTCAAACGGGAGAATTGCTTTTTGGTTTAATACGAATAAACACTAAATCATTCTTTTCTATTGCTAAACAAAGAGGATAACAACTATTATTTTATATTTAAGTGAAAACGATTACTCTTTATGGTTGCTTTTGAACGTTTTTGATGGTATTGTTTTCTTGAAAGGAGATTAGCTATGCTAACTGAAGAACGTCATTCTTATATTCTTATTCAACTAAAAAAATATGGACTTGTGAAATCACAAGACCTAATGCAGTATTTAAACTGTTCTGAGTCAACTATTCGTAGAGATTTAGCACAATTAGAAGAGCTTGGTGAGCTTTCTAGAATTCACGGTGGTGCTAAAAAAAATTATCATGTAGATGAAGAATTATCGATATTAGAAAAATCATCCATAAACGTTCAAGAAAAAAAAGAAATTGCTAAACTTGCCGCTCTTTTCATTAAAGAAAACGATACAATTTTCTTAGATGCTGGGACAACTACTCTTTACCTAATTCCCTATCTAAAAAATAAAAATATTCAAGTTGTCACAAACGGAATTCAACATGCTGTATTATTAGCTGATCAACAAACAAAAACTATTTTACTTGGTGGAGGTATTAAACTAAAAACAAAAGCTATCATTGGAACCACAACAATCAGTCAGCTAGAAAATTATCGTTTTACTACATGTTTTTTAGGTATTAACGGTGTTGATAGTGAATTCGGCTATACGACACCTGATAGTGAAGAAGCCGCAGTAAAAAAACAAGCTCATTTGAACAGTTCAAAAACATTTATATTAGCTGATAAAACAAAGTTTAATAAAGTCAGTTTTGCTAAAGTTATTGAACTAGAGGATGCTATCATTTTAACTCAACAGTTAGATCCAATTTTATATAAAAATTATTTTAGTCAGACAACTATAAAGGAGGCTACAAAATGATTTATACTGTTACACTCAACCCCTCCATTGATTACATTGCTGAAGTTTCTAGTTTTAAATTAGGCTCTTTAAATCGTATGACTCGTGATCTTAAGTTACCTGGTGGAAAAGGAATAAACGTTTCTAGGGTCCTGAAACAATTAGGACACCACTCAGTCGCTTTAGGGTTTCTAGGTGGCTTTACAGGCGAATTCATTCAAAATTGGCTCATCAAAGAAAAAGTGGAAACACATTTTACAACTATAAAAGAAGATACGAGAATTAACGTCAAATTAAAATCGAATCAGGAAACTGAAATTAATGCTATTGGACCTGTCATTTCTGCAAATGAAGCGGCTAATTTTTTAAAACAAATCGAAAAAATCTCTTCTACTGATGTCGTTATTCTCTCAGGAAATCAACCTGATTCATTACCAAAAAATTTTTATAACAGCGTTATATTAGCTATCAAATCTACTGGTGCTGCATTTGTTATGGATACAACTGGCCAGACTCTGTTAGATTCTCTAGCTTTTTCTCCTATACTAGTTAAACCAAATCACCACGAGTTAGCTGAAATGTTTAACGTTTCATTTCAGTCAGTTGAAGAAATGATTCCTTATGGAAAAAAATTGATTGAATTAGGTGCGACTTATGCCCTTATCTCAATGGCTGGCGATGGCGCCTTATTCTTTTCAGCTAATGAAGTTTATCAATCTAATGTTCCAAAGGGCATAGTGAAAAATTCAGTCGGTGCTGGTGACTCAATGGTTGCTGGATTTATCGGTACATTATTAAAAGAAAAAGATCCACTAATGGCTTTTAAAACAAGTGTAGCCACTGGTAGTGCAACTGCTTTTTCAGATGATTTAGCCAAGAAAGATGAAGTTGAAGAATTAATTTCTCAAGTCTCTATTCGTTTAATTGATACAATCTAATTAGGAGGAACTCAAATGAAAATAACTGATTTATTACTCAAGAATGTCATGATTATGGATTTGAAATCTACAAGAAAAGAAGCAGCCATTGATGAAATGATCGCTAGCCTAGCTTCCCAAAATCGTATTAGCGATACAGCTTTATTTAAACAGGGAATTATGAATCGAGAAGCACAAACATCTACGGGTCTTGGTGACGGAATTGCCATGCCACATGCTAAAAATGCTGCTGTTAATGAAGCTACAGTCCTTTTTGCTAAAAGTTCAAATGGAGTGAACTATGAAGCTTTAGATGGTCAACCTACCCATTTATTTTTTATGATTGCTGCTCCAGAAGGTGCAAATGATACTCATTTACAGGCTCTAGCAAGCTTAGCTAGACTATTGGTTAATCCAGAATTTGTTTCATCATTAAGAAATGCGACTACACCTGAAGAAGTCCATTCTTTATTTGAACAAGCTGAAAAAGAGCGACTTGAAAAAGAGTCCGAAGAACAAAAAAATCAAGAAACCCTAAAAAAAGATACTTCGCGCCCATTCGTTATTGCAGTCACTGCTTGTCCTACTGGTATCGCTCATACTTACATGGCAGAAGATGCGTTGAAGAAAAAAGCTGCTGAAATGAATGTTGATATCAAAGTTGAAACAAACGGGACTGAAGGTGTTAAAAATCGCTTATCAGCAAGTGACATTGAAAGAGCTGCTGGTGTTATTATAGCAGCAGATAAAAATGTTGAAATGAATCGTTTTGATGGAAAACACTTATTGCAACGTCCTGTGAGTGATGGTATCCGTAAACCTGCAGAACTAATTGAAAAAGCAATGAATAAACAAGCTCCTATCTACCATGCTAGTGATAGTGGCAACTCAAATAGAGAAGACAATGAAGGTGGATCTGTTTTAAGCAAAGTATATAAAGACTTAATGAACGGTATCTCTCATATGCTGCCATTTGTAGTTGGTGGCGGAATTTTGTTAGCTTTATCCTTCTTAGTTGAACCCTATTTTGGTGATAAGAGTGAAATTTTTATTTTCCTCAATTCATTAGGTGGCAATGCCTTTAGATTCTTGATTCCAATTCTAGCTGGTTATATTGCGATGAGTATCGGTGATAGACCTGGTCTTATGCCTGGTATGGTTGGTGGTTTTATGGCCGTAGAGAGCAATGCTGGTTTCTTAGGCGGATTAGCTGCAGGATTCATTGCCGGTTATTCTATCCTTCTATTAAGAAGAGTATTAAAAGGAATACCTAAATCTTTAGAGGGTTTAAAATCAATCTTACTTTACCCTGTTCTTTCTTTACTAATTATTGGTTTCTTAATGTACTTTATTGTTGATCCTGTCTTCTCTACTATCAATACAGCTATGATTAACTTCTTAGAAAACTTAGGAACTGGAAATGCTGTTTTATTAGGAGCTTTATTAGGTGGAATGATGGCTATCGATATGGGTGGACCGTTTAATAAAGCTGCATATACCTTCTCAATTGGTATTTTCACAGATACAGGCGACGGTAGTCTAATGGCCGCTGTAATGGCTGGTGGAATGATTCCTCCTCTAGCTATCGCTTTAGCAAGTACTCTTTTCAAAAACAAATTCACAGCAGATGAAAGAAAATCTGGACTAACAAATTATATTCTAGGCCTTTCATTTATCACTGAAGGTGCTATACCTTTTGCTGCAGCGGATCCTTTGAGAGTCATTACCTCATCTGTTGTAGGAGCTGCAATTGCTGGTGGACTAACTCAGTTTTGGAATATTTCTATTCCTGCCCCACACGGAGGTATTTTTGCTATTGGCCTTTCTAATCATGCCTTATTGTTCTTAGTAACATTAGCTATTGGAATGGTTATCTCCGCATTAATTTTAGGTTTTTGGAAAAAAACAGTCACTGAAGAATTAAACTAATAGCATAAATAAAAACCCGTATTCGTTTCTTCCCTTTGCCATCTACATAAGCAAAAGAGAAACAAATACGGGTTTTCTATTGTTTTGGCTAAACGAACTAACTTTAATCACTCATTAAAGAACTTTAGCTAAGAAATTTTTTGTTCGTTGGTGCTGAGGGCACTCAAACAGCTGCTCTGGTGTTCCTTCTTCAACAATGTAACCGGCATCCATAAAAATAACGCGATCTGCGACTTCCTTAGCAAAGCCCATTTCGTGGGTAACAATAACCATTGTCATACCTGTTTCAGTTAAATCTTGAATAACCTTCAAAACTTCTCCAACCATTTCTGGATCTAACGCAGATGTTGGTTCATCAAAAAGCATCACTTTAGGATTCATTGCTAAGGCTCTAGCAATAGCAACTCGTTGTTGCTGCCCGCCTGATAGGCTGGCAGGGAATGAGTGTTCTTTATCCGAAAGACCTACTTGTTCTAATAATTTTTCTGCCTGTTTTTGGGCTTCTTTTTCATCTAGTCCAACAACTTTAATGGGCGCAATTTTTAAATTCTCTATTACAGACAGATTAGGAAATAAGTTAAAACTCTGGAAAACCATTCCCATTTTCTCTCTTAATTTATTTACTTTATTTTCAGTCAGTTGTGTTAAAACAGTTTGCTCAAAAATAATTTCACCACTAGTAGGCACTTCCAATAAATTCAAACACCTTAATAATGTGCTTTTACCAGATCCCGAAGGTCCAATAATAACGACTACTTCATTTTTTTTAATTTCTCCACTAATATCAATTAATACTTCCTTTTTTCCAAAACTCTTCTTTAAGTGCTTAAATTTGATCATGATTCATCTTCCTTTCATAGTAATTCAATAGTTTAGTTAAACTGAACGTTAACATAAAATAGATGACCATAGTAACGGCTAAAGGAGCGATACCTCTATAAGAAAGTGACGTCACAATCTTTGTTTGGAAAATTAAGTCACTCACTCCGATAATCGACACAATTGAACTTTCCTTGATAACAGTAATAAATTCATTACCCAAAGCTGGCCAAATATTTTTCAATGCTTGTGGAAAAATAATATAGCGCATAGCAGTCTGTTTGCTCATACCTAAACTTCTTGCTGCTTCAGTTTGTCCCTTATCAACAGAATTTAGTCCTGAACGAATAATTTCACATATATAAGCTCCACTATTTAAAGAGACAGCTATAATACCTGAAGCAAGTGCTGGGATATTGATTAGATAGCCTACTGCAAAGTAAATGAACATGATTTGAATCATCATCGGCGTTCCTCTAACAAACTCTACATAAGCAATTGCTGGAATACGAACGATTTTTCTTTCTGACATTCTCATTAAAGATAAAATGATTCCTAAGATACTTCCAAAAAATACACTAACAACAGAAATTAAGATTGTATAACCTGTTCCTTTAGCAAAATAATTCCAATAATTAAACATTGTTTTTGTTTGTTCTTGTGGCCCTTGGCTTTCTTTTAATAATTGTCCAGCTTCTTTAAGGTAATCTTCAGTTAAATTATTCTCGTTTATTGTTGAAATAGATTGATTGATTGCTTCAACAAGATTACTCGATCCTTTCTTCACAGCCACTGCTGCACCCTGTTCATCTTCTTCTAATATAAAACCTCCATCAAATGTAGCTAAATCTTTATCATTTGCTACGTATGCCATTGCACTAGGTTTTTCCATAATAATTGCTTCTATTTTATTTGTTTTTAAAGCTAAAATTAAATCAGTTATTTTGGATAAACTCATAATAGAAGATTCTGGCATTTGATCTTTTGCTAGTGATTCTTGAATTGAGCCTGTTTGTACACCAATCTTTTTAGCATTCAAATCTCCTTTAGATGTATAGATTTCATTATCTGAAGGACGGACTACAATATTTTGTCCACCTATGTAATAAACATCTGAAAAATCCACACTTTCTCTTCTCTCATTTGTTGCACTCATCCCTGCTACTATTATATCTACTTTTCCAACTTCCAAAGCTGGCAATAAACTATCAAATCCAATATCTTGGACCTCTAACTCAACACCTAAATCCTCCGCAATTTTTTCTGCGATAGAAATATCCATACCAACAATATTATCTTTTCCATCAATTGTTGCATGAAATTCGTATGGTGGAAAATCTGCACTTGTTCCTACAACTAATGTACCTTTCGACTTGATATTTTCTACTGATTCATCTGCTGCTAAGACAGGTAAAGAGGTCGAAAATATACTTGTTAAAAAAATAGTAAAAATGATAGCTAGTATTCTTTTTTTCATCATTGTTTCCTCCTGTATTTTAAAGTCTTATGTAGTTTAACAGAAAGAGAATATTTATACAATATTATTTTGTTTTAATCATTAAATTACGCTAATTCACCTCATTTATACATTAATTATTGAATAAAAACGTTTTCTATTACTAAGTTAATCATTCAATAGAAACGTTTTTTTACTCACTAGTAAACTGAAATAGTAGCATTTTACTAGCAATAGAGTTAAACTGAATTAAGTTATAAAATAGGAGGTATCCTTTAATGGGACAATTTTTTAAAGCTGATACAAGTATTGACGAACTATTTTCAAAATTTGCTCTTGATCCTGAAGAATCATTTAATAAAAAAGAAAAGACTGATAAGGAAGTAGATAAAAATAAAGAAAATTCCGATAAAAAAAATAAATAAAACAACTCTCTTAGATATACGAAGAGAGTTGTTTTATTTTAGTCTATTCTTTTTCTACTTTGTTCTTCTGAAAAACCATTTGGGTAACGCTTTGCTAATTTTTCAATATTTTGAATAGCAACTGTTTCAAAAGGTATATCTGCCCACTCTGCAATTTGAGATAAATACCAAAGAACGTCTCCCATTTCTTTCACTAATTCTTTTTTATCTAAATCATGTCCATGGAACGTATATTTTTTAATCAAGTCTACTAACTCCCCAGATTCACTGGCCACTCCTAATGCACAATTAGTCAATACTTGTTCATTTCCATACAAAGTGCGACTTGCTAGTTTTTGATATTCATTAAATTCCATTTTTAAAACCCCTTTTTCAATTATCCAAAATACAGTTTAACTAATTAATCTTTATTTTTTTTCTTAGCTAGGTATCCTTCAATTAATCTCCATGCTTCATCTTTACCTTCACCAGTTTCTGATGAGAATAAAACAAAGTCATCCTCTGGATCAAAGCCAAGAGACTCTTTGGATATTTTTGTGTGCTTATTCCATTTACTTCTAGGTATTTTATCTGCTTTTGTTGCTACTACGATTATAGGAATGCCAAAGTGTTTGAGAAATTGGTACATTTGCTTATCATCTACTGTAGCTGGATGTCTGAAATCAATCACACATAGGGTTACCTTTAGAGGCTCTCTTTGAGTGAAATAAGTTTCTAACATTTCTCCCCATTTAGCACGTTCTGTTTTAGAAACTTTTGCATATCCATATCCAGGGACATCAACGAAATAAAATTTATCTTCAATGATGTAGTAATTCAGTGTTTGTGTTTTTCCTGGTTTACTTGATGTACGGGCTAGTCCTTTTCGATTGATTAAGGTATTTATAAAAGAAGATTTCCCAACATTTGAGCGTCCTGCCAAAGCAACTTCTGGTAAACCAGTTCTTGGGTATTGGGCAGGTGAAACAGCACTGATTACAATATCAGCTTTATTAACTTTCATATTTTTATCTCCATCTCTTAACTAAATTCTTTTATTATTTTAACATAAATAGACATCAATAACATTCCTTTCTTTTCTAGAAAAGAATTGCACTTACTTTATTCTATTTTTATTTTTTAAATTAGTTAAAAAATCCTTGATTTAAAAAAGTAAAGAACCTCCAAAAAGTTGCCTTTTTGAAGGTTAAAACAGAGAACTATTTTATAAACACTTAATCGATTTTTTCTCCTTTTTCATTATAGAAGTCAGGGAGTCCATTTCCATTAACTGTTTCGTCCGTTATAACACATTTTGAAATTTCAGGACGGCTTGGCAAATCAAACATAATTTCTAGCATAATATTCTCAATAATTGAACGTAAACCACGAGCACCAGTATTGCGTTCAATAGCTTTTTTAGCAATTTCTCTAAGAGCTATTTCTTCAAATTCTAATTCTACATTATCTAACAATAATAACTTTTTATATTGTTTTTCTAATGCATTCTTAGGTTTAGTAAGAATATGAACCAAATCATCTTCTTATAACTTTTCTAAGGCAGCCATAACTGGCAATCTTCCAATAAACTCTGGTATCAAGCCAAATTTCAGTAAATCTTCAGGAATAATTTTTTGCATAACACTTTCGTCACTGTTTACCATTTTTTTAGAAGAACCGAAACCAATAACTTTTTCTCCCATTCTACTTTTAACGATTGTTTCAATGCCATCAAAAGCTCCACCAACAATAAATAAAATATTGCTTGTATCTAATTGGATAAATTCTTGATTAGGATGCTTTCTTCCTCCTTGAGGGGGTATATTAGCGACTGTACCTTCTAATATCTTTAAGAGAGCCTGTTGAACTCCTTCTCCACTAACATCACGTGTAATGGAGACATTCTCTCCCTTACGAGCAATCTTATCAATTTCATCAATATAGATAATTCCTTTTTGAGCACGTTCTACATCAAAATCAGCAGCTTGCATTAATTTCAATAAGATGTTCTCAACATCTTCACCAACGTAACCCGCTTCGGTAAGGCTAGTTGCATCTGCAATAGCAAATGGGACATCTAGAATACGTGCTAAACTTTGTGCTAGGAATGTTTTTCCTGAACCAGTAGGCCCAATCAAGCAGATGTTACTTTTTTGCAATTCAACATCATCATCTTGTGATTCTATTTGATTGATTCGTTTATAATGATTATAAACCGCTACTGACAGAGACTTCTTAGCTTGTTCTTGTCCAATAACGTAATCATTTAAAATCCCTCTAATTTCTTGTGGCTTAGGAACTTCTAAAAATTCTCCATAACCTGCATCACTAAATTCTTCATCAATGATTTCTTTACATAAATCGATACACTCGTTGCAAATATAAACGCCTGGACCTGCAACTATTTTTTTTACTTGATCCTGTGATTTTCCGCAAAATGAACAATTTATAGGACCTTTTGTTTCTTCATCAATAAACATATATTTTGTCCACCTCTATTCTCATTCATACTTATTTTAACCATTTAGTTTTGCTGCATTATTCATAAACTCATTTTAGACACTCATAATCATAGCATAACCCTTTTTTTTTTTCCATAAAACTAACTTTGATTTGAGTATAACCTGATAATAAAGAAAAGAACTTCAAAAGTCACTTACCCTTTGAAGTTCTTTCCTTCAATTTTTCGACAAAAATGATTCTTACTTATTTATTTTTCTACAGATGTAGAAGTAATTAAGTCGATAGCTTTTTTCATAGATATATCATGTTTTAGCATATCTGGAGTCAAAGCATCACGGACAGCTTTTTCTTCCATTCCATATTGTCCAGCTAATTCTTTAATTTCAGCTTCTACTTCTTCTTCAGATGGCGCAAATGCTTCTGCTTCAACGATTGCTTCAAGAACTAAGTTTGTGCGTGTTCTTAATTCAGCATCGCTTTCCATTTGTTTGTGTAAATCTTGTTCTGTTGTTCCTGTAATTTGGTAATACATTTCAGGTGAAACACCTTGACGTTTCATGTCATTTAGGAATGTATCCATTTGACGGTGAACTTCGTCATGTATCATTGAACCTGGTATTTCTTCAATTGTAGCATTGTCAACTGCTTGACGAATAGCTGCTTCTTCTACAGCTTCATCTGCTGCAGCGTTTTTTGCTTCAACTAATTTTTTCATAGTTTTTTCTTTCAATTCAACTAATGTTTCAACATCTTCATCTACATCTTTAGCGAATTCGTCATCTAATGCAGGTAATTCTTTTGCTTTCACTTCATGTACGATTACTTTAAAGACTGCCTCAGCACCCTTTAAATCTTCTTCATGATAATCTTCAGGGAAAGTAACGGTTACTTCTAATTCATCATTAGCTTTGGTCCCAATTAATTGTTCTTCAAAACCTGGGATAAATGAGTTTGAACCGATTTCTAATGAATGATTCTCACCTTTTCCACCGTCAAATGCAACTCCATCTTTGTATCCGTCAAAGTGAATCACAACAGTATCGCCTTCAGCTGCTGCAGCTTCTTTTAAAACAAGTTCAGCTTGTTGTTCACGCTTTGCTTCTAAATCAGCATCTACGTCAGTATCCGTAACTTCGCGATCTTGTTTCTCAACAGTTAAACCTTTGTACTCACCTAATTTAACTTCTGGTTTTACAGTAACAATTGCTTCGATAACCCAAGGTTGTCCAGCTTCCATTGATTTAACATCAATTTTAGGTTGGTCAACTGGATCAATGCCAGCTTCTACAAGAGCTGCTTCATATTGTTCTGGTAAGACAGCATTTAAAGCATCTTCATAAAGAGAAGCTTCGCCATACATTTTATTAAATACTTGACGTGTTACTTTTCCTTTACGGAAACCAGGTACGCTTAACGTTCCTTTTACTTTATTAAAGGCCGTATTCATGCCTTCTTTAATTTTTTCTTCTGAAATTTCAAATGTTAATACACCATCGTTAGTACCTTTTTTTTCCCAATTTGCAGTCATTTATATTTCCCTCCGAAACAGTCTATTATTTGGCAATTCTTTTCAAAATTGCATACTCCTTAATCTTACACTATACCTTTATTTTTGTAAATACAAACAGGCTAAAGACTGTCCTTTACTCTATATTTTTAACTAAATCCACGTTTGTATTTGTTCATTCAATCGATACATCCATTTTTTTATTTTTTTCTGCTCTAAAGATTCTTTCTCATCTCTGCTTCCTTCATGCAATTGATTGTATCTTTTCAGATATAAAGTTACCCAGTCGTTTGGTGATTTAATTACTTCATCAATAAAAGGATACAAAATCATAAAATGTAAGTTTGCTTCTTGACTAATCGCTTCAAATAAGATGGGATCATTATTTTCGATCGTTTCTTTTAAAATACGTTCTATTTCTTGAACAGCTTTAGTTTTCACTATAGGAAGTATCTCCATTGGCTTAATTATCCGCCGTTCACCAAACCACTCTAAAACCATCTCATCTTTTACTTTTCTATCTATTAAATAGTCAATTGTAGTCGTCTTCACTATGCTGTTTACATAAGGGTTACTTAGTAAGCTACTGGCCGCTTTTATAAATTGTGGCAAAGGTAACTCTTTTGCCTCTTTAAGTGTACAGGCTTGTTTTTCAAACGATTGATTTCCCATTGAAAAAATATTTCTTATTAGCGATTCATATTTTTTTTCGTTTTGTATTCTTACTTGCTCTTTTTCTTTTTCGATTCTTTCAAATTGAGAATGCCATTTTAAGTCGCTATCGTTCGTTTTAGCTAACTTTTCTTTCACTATTTTTTCTGCTTGAATAAAAAAATGTCCTTTAATTAAAATGGTGACATAAAATAGAATTAAATTATCTTCACTCTTATCACAAGCTATCTCTTTGTCTGCAACAATTTTTGCTTTTTTATATTCTCCATTTTCATAAAGCGCTGTAACATAAAACGAATTTATTCTTAGCTCCTGCTTAATAGCATAAGCTTTTTCAAAAAAAATAATCGCTTCCTTCATGTTACCTGAATCGAAAGAATCAATCGCTTTTTTTAAATATGTTTCATAGTTTTTAGGAAATTCAATCTTTTCACCCATATTGTTCACCCAATCTTTTTTATAGCTTCTTCAGTTAGTGTAACACACTGACCAGTCTAATTATTTTTATGTATACAATAAAAAACACAACTTTATCAACCTAATAAACTTTGTCCAAATTCACGGTAAAGTCAAGAAGTTAAATCAGTTGTGTGTTTTTTAATATTTTCGAAATCTTTGGTATCTTTCTTCAATTAACTCACTAGATGATTTAGGTGTTAATTCATTTAGTGCTCCAATTAATTTCTCTTTCAAATTTTTTAAGATTGTATCATTATCCAGCAACCTATCTTGAGCTGTTTCCGGAATAATTTGATCAATAATATCCAATCCTAACAAATCTGCAGCTGTTAATTTCATTATTTCAGCAGCCTCATCAGCTTTCGAAGCATCTTTCCATAAAATAGAAGAGAATCCTTCTGGTGAAAGAATAGAATACATTGTATGTTCCATCATCCAAACTTGATTTCCCATCGCTAATGCAAGAGCTCCACCGCTTCCACCTTCTCCAACAATAAGAGAAATAATAGGAACCTTCAACTGACTCATCTCCATGAGGTTTCGAGCGATTGCTTCCCCTTGACCACGTTCTTCTGCTTGAACACCACAATAAGCACCTGACGTATTAATGAACGTTATAATTGGTCTATGAAATTTCTCAGCTTGTTTCATCAAGCGCAAAGCTTTTCGATATCCTTCAGGATGTGGGGAGCCAAAATTGCGTTCAATGTTTTCTGTTAATTCATGGCCTTTTTGATTTCCAATCACGGTAACCGGTTGTCCATTTAAAGTAGCTATCCCACCTACAATAGCTTTATCATCGCGGAATGAACGATCTCCGTGAAACTCTATAAAATTCTCAAAAATTTCTTCAAAGATTTCTAAAGCTGTCAATCGAGAGGTTTTTCTAGATAGAACAACAATTTCACTTGCTTCACTCACTTATTTCACCTTCTTCTATACAAATTCTTTTTTTAGATAGTTAATTTATTGATGAAGTTTCAAAAGAAGCCCTAACGTTTCTTTTAGGTCTACTCTAGGAACAATTTTATCAATAAAGCCATTTTTTAAGACTGATTCTGCTAATTGAAAGTCATCTGGCAAAGTTTCTTTGATTGTTTGCTCTATAACTCTTCTTCCCGCAAAACCGACTAATGCTCTTGGCTCCGATAGGATAATATCGCCTTGCATAGCAAAACTTGCTGTCACACCACCAGTTGTTGGATCTGTTAAAACGGTAATATACAATAAGCCTTCTTTACTATGTCGCGCTACTGCCGCACTGATTTTAGCCATCTGCATTAAAGATAAAATCCCCTCTTGCATGCGAGCACCACCTGAAGCCGTAAAAATAACGATAGGCAATTTCTCTTTTGTAGCACGTTCAAGTGTTCTTGTGATTTTTTCTCCTACAACACTGCCCATACTACCCATAATGAAATGAGAGTCCATCACACAAATTGCTGTTGGGATACCTTCAATAAAGGCTTTGCCGGTTACAACTGCTTCATGTAGATTAGTTTTAGATTGTACGTTAGATATTTTTTCTTCGTAATTTGGAAAATCAAGAGGATTTTTAAAAGCAATATCTACATTCCATTCTTCAAAAGTTCCTTCATCTACCGTTAATTCAATTCGTTTATTAGCGTCTATTCTAAAAGTATAGCCACATTCTGGACAAATTTTTTCAGACCCTAAATCTTTCCCATAAATGGATTTTTTACAATTTGGGCATTGTGTAAACATTCCTTCTGGAACCTTTGCAGCATCTTTCTCGTCTTCTAATCGTGAACTCTTAGTAATGGGGATAAACGCTCTTTTTTTAAACAGTTTCACTTTCTCACCTCTTTTTACACTTGATGCTTCTTATTCAACACGTGGTTTCCATTCCTTAAGAAAGGTATCCTGTAAAAAGCTAGTATCATAAGAGCCGTTGACAAAACGTTCATCTGCCAATAAATCTTCTTGAAAGAATTTATTACTAATAATTCCTTCAATAACTAACTCACCTAAAGCGCGCTTCATTTTTGCAATAGCTTCTGCGCGATCAGCACCTTTAGTAATAATTTTTGCAACCATCGCATCGTAATAAGGAGGAATAACATAACCTGCAAACATTGCGCTTTCTACTCTTAAACCATTTCCACCGCTTGGCATCATTAAATAAGTAATTTTACCTGGTGAAGGTGCAAAGTTAAATGCTGGATTTTCCGCGTTAATTCGACACTCAATCGTATGGCCTGTAATTCTAACATCTTTTTGTTTAATTGTCAGTTTATGTCCACTAGCGATGGTTAATTGTTCTTTAACAATATCAATTTCGGTCGCCATTTCGGTAACAGGGTGTTCTACTTGTATTCGTGTATTCATTTCCATGAAGTAAAAATGACCAGATTGATCCAATAAGAATTCAATTGTTCCAGCATTTTTATAGCCTACAAATTTTGCAGCGCGAACAGCTATATCACCTAATTCCTTGCGTTGCTTTTCGCTTATAGCAACAGAAGGAGACTCTTCAATAACTTTTTGATTATTGCGCTGTAGAGAACAATCTCTTTCACCTAAATGAATAACATTTCCATAATGATCGGCTAACAATTGAACTTCAATGTGACGTGCATGTTCAATTATTTTTTCCATATACATACGGTCGTCTCCAAAAGCAGCTTTTGCTTCACTCTTAGCACTATTAAAAGCAGCATTTAGTTCTTCACTTTTATAGACTTTTCTAATTCCTTTTCCACCACCACCGGCAGCAGCTTTTAACATAACTGGATAACCTAATTTATCTGCAAGTTCTTTAGCTTTTTCAGTATCGGTGATAAAGCCATCACTTCCAGGAATAACAGGCACGCCTGCTTGAATCATTAAGTCTCTTGCATTAGACTTGTTTCCCATTTGTTCAATGGTTTCAGAATCTGGTCCAATAAAAACAACATTCATTTCTTGACACATCGTAGCAAAAGTACTGTTTTCTGATAAGAAACCAAAACCAGGATGAATAGCCTGAGAATTGGTTACATCTGCAGCACTTAGGATGCTTTGCATGTTGAGATAAGAGTCAGTCGCTTTTGCTGGTCCAATACAAATCGCCTCATCGGCTAATTGCATATGCAAGGCATCACGGTCAGCCTCTGAATAAACAGCTACTGTTTGAATACCGAGTTCACGGCAAGCTCTAATGATTCGAACGGCTATTTCTCCACGGTTCGCTATTAATACTTTTTTAAACATCTATTTATCTTCCAATAATGAAAGTTAGTTCAACTTCACAAACTTTTTTTCCATCAACGTATGCTACGCCTTTACCGATACCTGCATACTCTTTTAATTTAATAATATCTACAACTAGCATTAATTGATCACCAGGAACAACTTTTTTGCGGAATTTTACTTTATTCATTCCACCCAAATAAGCTGTTTGGCCTTTAAAACGATCTAATGTTAACAATGGGATAGAACCCGCTTGTGCTAATGCCTCTAAAATATAAACGCCAGGTAAAACAGGCTCTCCCGGGAAGTGTCCTTGAAAAACTTCTTCATTAATGGTTACGTTTTTTAAAGCCGTAACGTGCTCTCCTGGTATCATTTCATCAACGCGATCGATAAAGTAAATTGGGTAACGATTTGGAATTAAAGCCTGGATTTCTGCAATATTCATTTTAGTCATGTTTTATATTCCTCCTATATAATTCTGAAAAGTGGCTGATTGTATTCAACAACCTGCTCATCTTCTACGTAAATTTCTGCAATTGTTCCTTCAACTTCGCTTTTAACTTCGTTCATTAATTTCATCGCTTCAACAATACAAAGAACGTCCCCAACTATAACGGAATCGCCGACTTTCTTAAAGACAGGTTGATCTGGACCAGAAGACATATACGTTACGCCTACCAAAGGCGATAGAATCATATTTCCTTCTTTTACTTGTTCTGTCTCAGATTCAATAGCTGTAACTGTCTCATTTTTTTCAAGAATCATCTCTGGTTTAGCGGGCGTGTCTTTTACACTAGAAGGAGCTTCATTTGAACGGGTATTAGTTGTCTGTTGAGTACTTTGTAAAGAATGTGTGTTTTTACTCATTCGCACTGCAACATTATCCATTTGTAAATCAAATTCTGTTAGATCAGATTGATTAACCAATGCAAGTAATTCTTTAACTTGATTGAAATCCATTATTGACCCTCCCATTTTTTGAAACAAGTGACCGCGTTATGGCCACCGAATCCTAATGAGTTATTCAAAGCATACTTCGTTTCAGTTTTTCTACCTACTCCTGGTATATAGTCTAACTCACATGCTTCATCTTGAACTTTCAAACCGATTGTTGGAGGCAAGAAACCGTCTTGAAGTGCTTTAATACATGCGATTGCTTCAATTGCACCAGCAGCACCTAGTAAGTGTCCTGTCATACTTTTAGTACTTGAAATAGCGACTTTTTTAGCTAATTCTTCACCAAACGCATATTTAATTGCCATTGTCTCAGCAGAATCGTTTGCTGGCGTACTTGTTCCGTGAGCATTGATATAACCAACAGTTTCTGGTGCAATACCCGCTTCTTCCATAGCATTTATCATGGCTTTTCCAGCTCCACTACCATCAGGCGTTGGTGCAGTCATATGATATCCATCTCCAGTCGAACCATATCCTACAATTTCACCGTAAATGGTTGCCTTTCTTTCTAGGGCATGCTCTAAGCTTTCAAGCATAATAACTCCTGCTCCTTCACCCATTACAAAACCAGAACGCTCTTTGTCAAATGGAATAGAAGCACGATCTGGATCTGTACTAGTAGAAAGTGCCGTTAATGCAGCAAAACCAGAAATACCAATCTCATCAACTGTTCCTTCTGCTCCGCCAGCTAGAATAACATCTGAATAGCCATGTTTAATATTACGATATGCTTCTCCTATAGAGTTATTCCCTGATGCACAAGCTGTCACAATCGAAGTATTGATTCCTTTTGTGCCAATTGCAATTGAAATATTCCCTGCAACCATATTGCCTATTGCCATTGGAACAAAAAGTGGCGCCACACGTTGTGGTCCTTTATCGTGCATTTTTATAATTTGTTCTTGCATAGCGTTTAATCCACCAATACCAGAACCTACGATTACTCCAAAACGATCCATATCCGTTTTTTCTGTGTCAATTCCACTCATTTCAACAGCCTGAACAGCTGCAGCAACACCATACTTAGAAAATTCATCCATTCTTTTAGCGATTTTACGAGGCATATAATTTGTTGGATCAAAATCTTTTAATTCGCCAGCAACACTTATTCCTGTTTCAGTTGCATCAAATTTTGTAATTGGCCCAATACCATTTTTACCTTCTTTTAACCCATTCCAAAATTCATCAACGGTATTGCCTAAAGGGGTAACTGCACCCATTCCTGTAATTACTACACGATTTATCATTGTAACGTCTCCTTTTCTAACCATTCATTACCATACCACCGTCAACATTGATTACTTGACCGGTAATATAGTTATTTTCACTTAAGAATACTGCTACACGAGCAACATCATCGACATTCCCAAAACGTTTTAATGGAACTTGCCCAACGGCTACTTCTTTCATTTTATCTGATAGGACATCTGTCATTTCTGTTTCAATAAAACCTGGCGCGATAGCATTCACTGTGATTCCTCTAGCAGCTAATTCTCTAGCAGCTGATTTTGTCAATCCAATAACACCTGCTTTGCTGGCAGCATAGTTGGCTTGACCAACGTTTCCTACTAAACCAACCACACTAGACATATTGATAATCGTACCACTTCGTTGTTTTAACATAACCTTAGTTGCATGACGAATCGTATTGAATGTTCCTTTTAAATTGACTGAAAGTGTTTGATCAAAATCATCTTCAGACATACGCATTAAAAGCTTATCATTCGTAATACCTGCATTATTAACCAAAACATCAACACTACCAAAAACTTCTTTCGTTTCGTCAATCAGTTGCTTTGCTTTATCAAAATCACTCATATCTCCTAAAATAGTATGAACTTTTGCCCCATAAGATTCGATTTCTGTAATTAATTCAGCAGGAATAGGATTGCGTCCATTTAATACAATGTTCGCACCTGTTTTTGCAAAAGCTAAAGCAATTGCTTTACCTATTCCTCTTGAACTACCAGTGACAATAACTGTTTTATTTTCTGTCGTCATGTACTCATTCCTTTTTTAAAAGATAATGACTGCACTGCTTTGAACAATTCCAGTCATTTTATCGTGTTGCTAATTTAGTTAGTGTTTTTTCTAGAGTTTTTTTATTTTCTACATTCATAGTTAGTACAGATTTATCAATTTTTTTAATAAAACTGCTCAAAGTTTTACCTGGACCAACTTCAATAAACGTATCTACACCTAAATCAATCATTTTTCTAACGCTATCTTCCCAATAAACTGGAGACATCACTTGCTTGACCATGATTTCGGCAATTTCTTCTTTAGATGAAAATTCTTTAGCCGTTGTATTGCTAATTATCGTTAGTGTTGGTTCGCTGATTGTTATCTGCTCAATTTCTTTCGCTAATTGTTCTGCTGCCGGAGCAAGTAAAGAAGTGTGAAATGGTCCACTCACTTTCAGTGGAACAACTCGTTTAGCACCTTTTTCCAATAAAAGTTCTCCAGCTTTTTCAACTGCCTCTTTTAGACCAGCAATAGCAATTTGACCAGGCATATTGTAGTTAGCTGGGGAGACGACTCCCAAGTTGCTCGCTTCCTCACAGGCCTCGATTACACTAGCACGATCTAATCCCATTACCGCACTCATAGCGCCTAGACCTTCTGGAACAGCTTCTGTCATATACTGTCCTCTTTTTTTAACTAGTTTGACTGCTGTTTGGAAATCTAATACCTCAGCTTTGACAAAAGCACTGTACTCTCCAAGACTAAGACCCGCCACTATTTCTGGCACTATCCCTTTTTCTCTTAATAAAGCATCTATTGCTAAACTAAGAGTCAAGATAGCTGGTTGTGTATAGGTTGTTTTATTGAGTAAGTCGTTTTCTTCAAAACAAAGAGCCGCTACATCCATATGTAAGGCTGTACTAGCTTCATCAAATACATTTCTAACTACTTCATATTCCTCATAAAGATCTTGGCCCATTCCTGAATATTGGGCACCTTGACCACTGTATACAAAAGCAATCTTCATTTGTATGACTCCTAACTATTACGCTTATTATTTAGCTATTCTTCCATTTAAAAAAATACCAGAAACCCTTGGAAGCCAATAGGAACTTCTTTCAGCTTTCTGATATTTTCATTAGTGAAGCATCACTTATTTAAAAGACCTAATAGGCCCGCTTGTTTTTCTACAACCACTTTGTATTCATCCATTAATTCATGAATAATTTCCTCGCAGCTTTGCTCTTTTTTGACTAGCCCAGCACTTTGTCCAGACATAAATGAACCATTAATTTTATCGCCATCTACTACTGCCCTTTTCAAAGCACCTTTTCCTAATTCTTCTAGAAGAGAAAGATCTGGATTTTCATCACTTGTGATTGATTTTTCCACTTTTAAATACTCTCTTGTTAATTTATTGCGCAATACTCTTACTGGATGTCCTGTAATTAATCCAGTTACGACGGTATCAATATCTTTTGCTTTTAAGATAAAATCTTTAAAGTTTCTATGAGCATTGCACTCATAAGCAACAACAAATCTTGTACCTAACTGAGCCGCAGAAGCACCTAAGGCCATAACAGCTGCTACTCCACGTCCATCTGCAATACCACCAGCTGCAATAACTGGTATAGAGACTTGATCAACCACTTGGGGAACAAGATTCATAGTCGTTGTTTTGCCAATATGACCGCCTGCTTCCATTCCTTCACAGATAACAGCATCTGCACCTTCTTGTTGCATTCTTCTAGCTAAAGCAACAGAAGCTACTACAGGGATAACAACAGTACCAGCAGCTTTGAATTGTTCCATATATCTTCCTGGACTACCCGCACCTGTGGTAACAACTCTTATCTTCTCTTCGCAGACCAATTTTACAACTCCATCTACGTGAGGTGAAAGAAGCAATACATTTATACCAAAAGGTTTATCTGTTAATCGTTTGGTTTCAGCGATTAATCCACGAACAGTCTCTACATCAGCATGTCCACAAGCTAAAACACCTAATCCACCTGCATTTGATACTGCACTTACTAGACTTGGGTCTGCAACCCAAGACATTGCACCTTGGATAATAGGATATTTAATACCAAGTTTTTCAATTAATTCAGCTTGCATACAGGATTCCTACTTTCTTATTGTTTCTACTTATTTTTTAGCTAATTCAACTTCTACAAATGTTACGATATCTTGAACAGTGTTTAAACCTTCTTCTGATTCAATCTTGATATCAAATTCATCTTCAATATCATTAATAATTTGGAATAAATCTAAACTATCTGCTTCTAAGTCCTCACGGAAATTAGTTGTTAATTGTACTTCTTCTTCCTCTTTATCTAATTGGTCCACGATAATTGCTTGAATTTTTTCGAATGTCATTTTGGTTTCCTCCATATAATATAATTTTTTTTGCTTAATTTTATAGTTTAAGCCAACTACTTATTTCTTTTTGTTAAATTCGGATAAGTATTGAGCCCCAAGTGAGTCCTCCACCAAATCCAGTTAATATAATTTTTTTACCTGTTCCCAGAACCAAATCACCAGATGAAACAAGTTCGTCTAATAATATTGGAATACTTGCTGCGGATGTATTACCATAATCAGAAATATTTAAAGCAAATTGTTCAAATGGTCGTTTTAATTTTTTAGCAATCGCTTGAATAATACGAGAATTGGCTTGATGTGGTATTATCCGTTCGATATCTGATAAATCAATTCCTGCAGTTTCAACAACCGCTTTGATACTATTTGGTACGCTGCGTATTGCAAAATCAAATATTGCTCTACCTTCCATTTTTAAGTGGATATCTGACGAATTTTTTTCGTTTTGGCTGTATGGATTAGAAACAGGCAATGCACCAGTTGTTAAAGCTAAGCCCCGACTACCGTCAGAATGAATATCCTCTGCTATAAAACTGCCTTGCGATGATGTGCTTTCTAGCAACACACCACCAGCACCATCTCCAAATAAAACAGCCGTACCACGATCATCCCAATCTACAATTTTAGACATTACTTCGCCACCCAAGACTAAAGCATAATGGAATTTACCACTGCTCAACATCTTTTCAGCAACAGACAACGCATAGATGAAACCTGAACAAGCTGCACTCACATCAAAAGCCATACTTTTGCTTGCTCCGATGTAATCTTGTACTAAACAAGCCGTTGAAGGGCTTAAATAATCAGGAGACATTGTTGCAACAATAATTAAATCAACTTTATCAGCTGTGATAGTTGATTTCTCTAAAATATCTAGAGCTGCCTTTCCACATAAAACTGATGTGTTCTCAGTTTCACTTATACGCCGATTTTCAATTCCTGTTCTCGTTTTAATCCATTCATCACTCGTATCCATAATAGTTTCTAAATCTTTGTTAGAAACTATTTTATTTGGAACGTAACTTCCAGTATTAATAATTTTTGCTTGCATTCAGTTCAACTCTGTTCTTATAAGTTATTTTTTATTTCGTCCAGAAAACTATGCAGATTTCTTAAACCTTTAATTAATATTGCAGCTTCTTCTTCTTTCATTCCTGTAATCGTCTCGTTAACCATGTTGCGATGAAACTTATCATGTACTCGATAAAGTAACCGACCTTTGTTTGTCAGACCTAATCTAACGACTCTACGGTCTTTTTCACTTCTGATCCGTTCAACATATCCTTTTTTGACAAGATTATTAACTGAAACAGTCAATGTTCCTGCAGTGATAGCTAATTTCTTTGCGACTTCTGACGTTGTGTTGATGTGATCCATCCCAATAGCTTCGATTGTATGCATTTCTTTGATAGATACATCTTTAAATGTGCTCCCTTGAAGAGCATTTTCTTCAATCATTATAATTTCATTAAATATTGTAATTAAGTAAGCATTTATTTCATGCTCCAATACTTTGTCCACACCAGCTCCTCCGTTCCTTTATTTTACTAGCTAATATATTACTTTGAACATCAAACTATTTGACTATCAAACTATATTATTAAAAAAGGAAACTGTCAAGAAAAAAAAGAAAGTTTTTATAAAAAAATTATTTTTTTGTAAGAAAAATAAGATAAAATCTATTCCATAAGTCTTTTCATTACTTGGTACGACAGTTTTTTTGTTTTATATTAAACGAATTTTTTTATAATAATACTAATACTATCTCAAGTAATAAAAAAAGAGTTAAGACAAATTCTGTCTCAACTCTTT
>JAGQHW010000034.1:0-1394 GCA_020431645.1 Carnobacterium sp.
CGTTGTCGTTTTGACAACTTCTAAATATTACCAGATGATGACTAACTTGTCAACAACTTTTTAATAGTTTGTTTTTTATTTTTTGTTTCGTTATCGCGATGTATCGCTACGACATCTACTAATATAACAGCTATATACAGCTCAGTCAATGATTTTCAGAAAATAAAAGCATGTTTCAAAAAAAGACAAACATTTATTCTCAAAAAGTTATAAATTGCTATTTAATCATTTCAAAAGCTTGTTTTTTTAACTTTATTTTTATAAGCGTTCGTTTTTTAAAAACCAAGAAACCACTGTTTATAAAACAGTGGTTTCTTGGTTGGCATATATTCACTTATTTATCTTTCCATTTCTTTTCAATAAAACGAACTCTTCCCGATCCTTTACTATATCCAGAATAATGCGCAGGATTTTTTTTGTAAAAATCTTGATGATACGTTTCAGCAGGATAAAAAATTTCTGCTGGTTCAATATTTGTTACAATTGTTTTTTTAAATCTTCCACTACTTTGTAGAGCTAATTTTGATAATTCTGCAATTTGTTTTTGTTCTTCACTATGATAAAAAATTACAGGACGATACGATGAACCTTTATCTGCGAATTGACCGCTAGCATCTGTTGGATCTGTTTGTCGCCAATAGATCTCTACTAAATCTTCGTAACTCATTAATTCTGGATTAAATGTAATTTGAACCGCTTCTGTATGTCCAGTCTTATCGCTACAAACTTCTTCATAGGTAGGATTGACAGTATGTCCACCAGTGTACCCTGAAACAACCTTCTCTATACCTGGTTGTGTATCAAATGGTTTGACCATACACCAAAAGCATCCTCCGGCGAATGTCGCTTTTTGAAATTTCTCTTCATTCATATTCATTTCTCCCTTCGTTGCTGTGATAGTTCGATTATATCATGACCATTTAAGAGAAGACATTACTTTGTTCTTCTATATATGGTACCCAAATAAAAGCTAGTAAAAACTCCACTTATCTAAATTTATTCAGCAACAATAACAATTTTACCTATAGCATGATGGGTTTCACTTAATTCATGGGCATCATAAATTCCTTTTTGAGTAAGTGGAAATTGAGCACCAATAATTGATTTAACTTTTCCTGCCGACATCAAATTTGCAATTTCCGCTAACTCTTCCCCATTAGGATCTAGCCAAATACTTTCAAATTCTACATCGTATTGTTTTCTAACTTCTTCATTAGCAAGTCCTACGATAGAAATCATTCGACCAGTTATTGGTTTTAGAACTCTAAAGCTTTCATTTTGTATTTCTCCACCCATAGTATCCAAAACTAAATCTACTTCGTCCAGAATATCTACGAAGTTTTCCGTTTTGTAATCAATAACTTGATCTGCACCTAATCCAACCAATAAATCGT
>JAGQHW010000034.1:1494-21867 GCA_020431645.1 Carnobacterium sp.
CTGATATTAGCTGGAATTTTAGCAAGCAAATGTTGATCAACCACTGTAAACTCAGCATACGTACCAAAACGGGTTGTTTCTGGACGAGCAAAGACTTTATCTCCTACTTTCCACTCTACTACTTCTTCTCCAACTTCACTAATCGTACCTGCAACATCCCATCCAAGAATAATAGGGAACGGCCAGTCCATCATTTGCTGTAGGTAACCTTCACGTAGTTTCCAATCAATTGGATTGATAGACGTTGCTTTAACTTCTACTACTACTTGTTTTGCATTTGCTTTAGGTTTTTCCATTTGCGCCTCTTTTAATTGTTCTTTACCACCATAGTTTTCAATTATTATTGCTTTCATTATTTTTCCTCCAATATCACTTTAATACTTATTTTTTGTCAGTCAATATTCAACTTATATTAAATCATTCTTATTTTAATTACCAGTCATTTGACTCGTACTATTTTAAAATAATAAAAAACGTATCTTACATATTAGATTAAAAAATCCAGTATGTAAAATACGTAGTTATTAAAATAGTGAGTACGCTTATTTTTTAATCTCCGTTACTCCACCCATATAAGGGACTAAAACTTTTGGTATTTTAACTGTTCCATCTGCTTCTTGATAGTTTTCTAGAATAGCAGCAAATGTTCTACCCACAGCTAATCCTGAACCATTTAATGTGTGAACATAAGCTAATTTTTCTGTAGCCTCATCACGGTAGCGAATTTTTGCGCGTCTGGCTTGAAAATCTTCTGTGTTTGAACAAGAGCTGATTTCACGATAAACATCTTGAGCAGGGATCCATACTTCTAAATCATAAGTTTTAGCTGCAGAAAAACCCATATCGCCTGTACATAATGCTAAAACACGATAAGGCAAGTTTAATTTCTGTAATACTGCCTCAGCATTGTTGGTCATTTTCTCTAGTTCATCATATGAATTTTCTGGTTTACTAAACTTAACCATCTCAACTTTATTAAATTGATGTAATCGAATCAGGCCACGTGTATCCCTTCCAGCACTGCCTGCTTCAGATCTAAATGAAGGGCTTAATGCTGTAAAGTAGGCTGGTAATTGTTCTTCTTTTAAAATCTCATTTCGATAGTAGTTTGTTAATGGCACTTCTGCAGTTGGTATCAAAGTCAAATCTCTATCTTCAATTTGAAAAACATCTTCTTTGAATTTAGGGAATTGACCTGTTCCATACATAGACTCACCGTTGACTAAAATAGGTGTAATCATTTCTGTATAACCATGTTCTCCAGTGTGCAAGTCAAGCATAAAGTTATAGATTGCTCGTTCTAATCTAGCACCAAGTCCTTTATAGAAAACAAACCGACTACCAGCAACTTTTGCACCTCGCTCAAAATCAACAATATCTAATAATTCTGCAATTTCCCAATGAGATTTGACTTCAAAATCGACTACCCTTGGTGTACCCCATTTTCTTACTTCTATATTATCTGCTTCATTATTACCAATTGGAACAGACCCATGTGGCAAGTTAGGTAATCCTGATGCTATCTCTTCTATTTCATAATCAATTGTTTGAAGTTGCTCGTCTTTTAGCTTAATCTCATCTCCGACTTCACGCATTTCTTTAATTTTACTATCTGCATCTTCTTTGCTGCGCTTTAAAGAAGCAATTGCTCCTGAAACTTCATTACGGTATTTTTTTAACTTCTCGGTCTCAACTAAAAGCTTTCTTCTTTTTTCATCTAGTGCTATAAATGTATCTAAAATCTCTTGTTTAACACCACGATTCACTAATTTATTAGCTGTATTCTCATAGTCATTGCGTAATTTTTTTGTATCTAACATATCAATCTCTCCCTTTTCATACTATTTTTACTTATTTTAAGCAAACAAAAAAACCATCCCACCCTAAATAACACATAGGGACGAAATGGCCTAAAATAATCGCGGTACCACCCAAATTTAGAAGTTTTCTATCAACCTCTACACTTAACATCAGATAACAGTCTGGAGCTGAAACAATTTGGTCAAGTTTAATTTGATGTCATTGTTTACTTCATACGACGGATTCGAATAAATAAACCATCAGTTCACACCTACCACTGACTCTCTGGTTGTATTTATTTACTTTACTATCTCGTATTACTAGCGTTCATATCTATTTAATTATATGACTATAGTTTACCTAAACTTTATTGCTAAGTCAACGAAAATACATGCTTTTTATTTGACAGTTGACTATCTCAAAAGAGAGTGACTGCCAAAAATAAGGCAGCCACTCTCTAACTTTTCAAACTAAAATTTTAATTAAAATATATCAGAAACAAATACTTTGATCCAGCGTCCGGCTAAGGCGAAAATATTTGCTTTTTCGACTTTTTGAGCAGCAATGATAGCTACTTCAGCTCCTTTTGTCCCATCAATATAACCTAAATCATCATTTTTTAATAAAATTTCTGCGATTCCTAGTTTAGCTCCTTTTTTTACGGGAGCTTCTATTTTTCCAGCATCATTCATCAAATTTTTCTTCGCTGTAAATAAAACATCTTTATCTTTTAAATCTGTATTAACACGAACTAACATTGAAACATCTGAAGCTGCCGCTACTTTCAAGCTATTTGTTTTTCCTTTTTCTACTTCTAACGGTTTAATATTATCCAAACTATCATTTTTTTTATAGACTTGAACTTTCTCCCAGTTTGAAAAAGCCCAATCCATCATTTTATCCGTTTCTTTAAAACGTTTTTGCAAATCTTCTTGCCCATCTGTCGCATTCATGATGACTGTAATAATACGCATTCCATTTTCTTCTGCCGTTCCAGTGAATGTTGCTCCAGCAAAATCAGTCGTCCCAGTTTTTAGCCCATCGACATTCGCGCGCTCAGATACTAGACCTTTTAACATCCAATTCCAGTTATCCATATCAATCGCATCCGATGTTCCTTCTTTGAAAGTCATTTTCGGAATAGACGTTGTTTCCAATACTTCTGGATAAGCATTTAATAAATTCTGTGCTACAATCCCGATAGAACGAGCTGACATAGCGTTTTCACTTTTTTCATTACTACCTGGATAAATATTACCCATTAAATCTGAATTAGATAAACCAGTACTATTATAAAGTTCGTAATCTTTAATTCCCCAAGATTCTACCTTTTCTCGCATCATATCAACAAACTCAGATTCACTTCCAGCGATTGTTTCTGCCATCGCTACAGTAGCAGCATTAGCAGAGTAAATAGCCATTGCCTGATACAACTCTTTAAATGTATACGTTTCGTCTTGTCTCATCGGAACATTTGATAGTGAATTATTTTGACTTAATTGTTGAGCATAGTCGCTAACGGGTACAACTTGATCCCATTTGATAGTTCCTTTTTCAATGGCTTCAAAAATAAGGTACTCTGAAATCATTTTAGTCATAGAAGCAATTCCTAATTTCTTATCTCCGTTTTGATTCATTAAAATTTTACCCGTGCTTGGTTCGAGAATAAAAGCTGCTTCTGCTTCAATTTTGGGCATTGCTTCAGCTGCAGAAACGTTTGATGTTAAGTTATAAATAGGAAGAAAAGTTCCTATCAATAGTGTAATAGTCATTACTAGTCCAAATTTAGTTGTTTTTTTCATTTAATTAAATTCTCCTCAATAAGTTTTACGATTTAAATGGAATTTCCACTCACCTATCCTATGTTAGCGAAATCCTATAAAAAAAACAACCTTATTTTTTATTATTTGTTACCTCACGTTTGTTTTTAAATCTATTTTTTGAATTTGATTCACGTGAAACAATTTGTTCATTATCTTGTACTGGATGTAATGGAAAATGAACGATAAACTGTGTTAATTTTTCATCAGATTTCGCATAAATATAACCACCGTGTAACTCTACAATACTTTGCGCAATCGCTAATCCTAATCCTGTTCCACCCGTTTCTTGTGATCGAGACTCTTCTACGCGATAAAAACGTTCGAACAATTGATTCAATGATTGAGGTGGAATTGGGTTACCGTCATTATTGACAGAAATAATGACTTCACTTTCTATTTTTTCAACCTCAATTGAAATTTTTAATCCATCATCACCGTAGTTTAAAGCATTTGAAACTAAATTATTAAAGACTCGCACAACTTTTTCAGTATCAGCTTCCATCATAATCACATCTTGTTTAGAAGTTACCTCAATTTGCATATTTTTCTTCTTAGATTCGAATTCAAAATCAGCTGCTAATTGTTCCAATAACTGCACCATATCGAAGTCTGTTAGTGTTAAAGGCGTTGTTGTTTGACGAACTCGTGTGTATTCAAATAAATCTTCAACCAAAATTTTCATTTGCTGGGCTTTATTGTAAGCTGTTTGTGTATACTTCAGTAATTCTTCTTGATCTTTATAACTACCCTGTTCAATTAAACCTAAATATCCAATAATAGAAGTTAATGGTGTCCGGATATCATGACTAACATTCGTAATCAGTTCATCTTTTGATTGTTCTATTCTACGTTCTTCTTCCATCGCTTGAACAGTGCTATCTACCAACACGTGTATGCTCTCTACAACTTTTTTCATATCGCTACTGAAGTCTGTCGCAATCCTATGTTCATAATGACCTTCTGCAATATAATGCAACTCGCTAATAATATGATGAAGTTGCATTTGGCGGTACCGTCTTTTTAGCCGCCAATGAATAGCGATTGTTGCGATGACGAATAAGATTAGCCCAAAAAAGGGCGTAATCGAAACCGCTTGATTGCTATGAACACTGATAATAGCATCACCAAATATCCAAAGTGAACGAATAATACCTGGAAAAGCCAACACCATTCGACTTAGAATAATGAAGGCAGCGTAATACAGTAAACCAATCAGTCCTAAAGTCACTAGTCCTTCAAGAATTAACTGACTTTTTTCTTTTCTAGAAATTTTCAAACTCTTTTTTCAACTCCTTTGGTTTGAATCTTTTCATCTAGCGGTTTTCAATTTTATATCCTACACCCCAAACGGTTTGAATAACTTTTTCTCCACCAGTTGCTTCTTCTATTTTGTCGCGTAAGTGACTAACATGAACCATAACCGTTTTAGCGGAAATCAAACTTTCTTGTTGCCAGACTCTTTCAAAAATTTCATCTGCACTAAAAACACGATTTGGATGGCTAGCTAATAAATAAAGAATACCGAATTCTAATGCCGTTAACTGAATTGATTGGTTTGTCAGTGTCCATACTTCATGTGATTCTTTGCTAATCATTAAAGGACCTATTTCTAGTTGATCAAGACTTTGTTCCTGACTAGATGAATAGGTACTTCTTCTTAAAAGTGATTTGATTCGAGCCATTACTTCTAATGGATTAAACGGTTTTGCTACATAATCATCTGCTCCAGAAATTAAGCCTTTAATCTTATCAATATCCGTTGTTTTAGCGCTAAGCATCAAAATAGGTAGTTGCGAACTTTCTCGAACCGTTTTGACCACTTCGATACCATCGATTGTTGGCATCATCACATCTAAAACCATCAAATCGATATCTTTTTGATTAGTCAACTTAGCTAATGCATCTTTTCCATTATAAGCATTTTCTACTTCATAGCCTTCATTTTTAATGTAAATACTCAATAATTCAACAATCTCTTTATCGTCATCGACTACTAAAATCTTCATACTTCCACCCCATTTTAGCCATATTTTTACTTAGCATACCAGAAATTACTAAAGTTTTTATTAAAAAAACTAAGTTAACTCAACCGTTTGAAGAAACAGTGGCTAACTTAGTTTAATTCCGTCTACTATTTTAAAAGAACGAGTCTTTTCCTATTATTTTATTGAATAGAATAGTTTGGTGCTTCTTTTGTAATTTGAATATCATGTGGATGCGACTCTCTTAAGCCAGCTCCACTCATTTGAATAAATTGTGCGTCTTCACGAAGTTGTTCCAAGTTAGCTGCTCCAACATATCCCATTCCTGATCGTAAACCACCTAGCATTTGGAAAATGATATCTGAAACGCCACCTTTATAAGCAACACGGCCCTCAATGCCTTCCGGAACCATCTTATTAGCTTCATTCACGCCACTTTGGAAATAACGGTCACTTGAACCGTGTTCCATTGCTGCTAAACTACCCATTCCACGGTAGGTCTTAAACCGACGTCCTTGGAAAATTTCAAATTCTCCAGGAGACTCATCGGTTCCTGCTAACATACTTCCCAACATAACTGCATGTCCACCAGCTGCTAGAGCTTTAACGATGTCACCTGAATATTTAATTCCACCATCAGCGATAATTGTCCGTCCATATTCACGAGCTACTGCTGCTGCATCATAAATAGCTGTTAATTGAGGCACACCCACTCCTGCCACAACACGTGTTGTACAAATTGAACCAGGGCCGATTCCTACTTTAACAACATCAACTCCAACATCATATAGGGCTTTAGTTGCTTCTCCTGTCGCTACATTACCGGCAATCAATGTAATGTCTGGGAATGTTTCACGGATCTCTTTAATTTTACGTATTACTCCAGCACTGTGTCCATGTGCAGTATCAACAATAATAGCATCTACACCTGCATCAATCAGAGCCTGTGCACGCTCAAATGTATCTGTTGTCACACCAACAGCTGCTGCAACTAATAAACGACCATGACTATCTTTAGCTGCATTAGGGAATTCAAGAATTTTTTCAATATCTTTAATAGTAATCAATCCACTAAGACGGCCAGTTTTATCAACAATTGGCAATTTTTCAATTTTATGTTGTTGCAGAATTTTCTCTGCTTCTTTTAAAGAAGTCCCTTTAGGAGCGACAACTAAATGGTCTTTTGTCATAACATCATCAATTGGTTTAGTATAATCTGTTACGAAACGTAAATCACGATTGGTTAATATTCCCACTAAAATACGATCTTCCATATTATCAACAATCGGAACACCGCTTATTCGATAGCGGCCCATTAGTTTTTCAGCGTCAGAAAGTAAGTGCGTTGGAGTTAAGAAGAAAGGATCAATGATAACACCACTCTCAGAGCGTTTTACTTTTCTAACTTCACCAGCTTGTTCTTCTGAGCTCATATTTTTATGGATCACACCTAATCCGCCTTGACGAGCCATTGCAATGGCCATATTTGAATCAGTAACCGTATCCATACTTGCACTCATAATCGGAACATTTAATTTAATATTTTTAGCTAGTTGAATACTCAAATCTACTTCATTTGGTAAGACATGACTTTCTGCAGGAACCAATAAAACATCATCAAACGTGAAGCCTTTTTTTACGAATTTCGTTTCCCAATTTGACATCTAGTTAAACACTCCTTTTTTATTTTCCACTTACAATTTAATCGAGATTTTACTTACAAAAATAACAGAGATACTGCTGTCCGTCAAGACTAGTTTTTAAATATGAGATACTCGAGAAACATTATTTTAATCCCACTTCAGTGAATCTATGCATTATGAGATAAATTTATTAGAAAAAAAGCTTCTAAACCCATTATATAAAAAGAGTTTAAAAGTTTTATTTCTATCTTAGAATAAGCCACCATGAATATTTAATTTACGTTTAAAGTACATTTTCGCTGCGAAGGCTGTTACTCCAATAGCAATATTAACACCTGCTGACATCAAAATATTAATAGAACTTGGCAAAAGAGCCATTGAAGCTGTCATAATAAACATCCAACCCAACATGCCTGATGTCGATACTAGTAAATAACGCAAAGTATTGCCTTTCTTACCTTTATTTTTATCTGGTACATTTTTAGAAATTAACAAAATAACAAATCCACCAATGATAAAGTTCAAGATCATTGTTATGATACCCATCTCGGATCCTTGTCCTTTACCAATAAAGGCAGATAAACCAGTAATCAAAGCAAACATAGCTCCCATTAATAATCCACCATCTAACATAATTTTCCAATCTTCAGAACGCCCCGTATCGTTGTCTTTTGGTGAAGATAACAAATCGTTTGTACGTTCGGTTACTGTTCCATAAATCTGGCGTGCTGTTTGACCTGATTTTTGACCGTGGATCAAGTTTTTTAACATCTCATTATAGATAAGAACGCGTTTTTCTTCAGAGATATTCCCTGCAATGAGAGCTTTATCCAAACTCATCATGTATTGCTCATTTCTTTTAGTTAACTGCCCAAATAATGCTTTATTTTCTTCTTGTGCCGTTACTTGTTCATTTGTATTTTCTACTACCAATCGAAAAGCCTCCTTATTGAATCTTACAAATTAATGACAGGTGGAGCTAATAACTCTCTTATTATACATTAAAGCGGAATAACATGACATCGCCGTCTTGAACAATGTATTCTTTCCCTTCAGATCTAACACGACCAGCTTCTTTAGCAGCCTGCATATTTTCATACTTATTCAAGTCATCAAACGAAACCGTTTCTGCTCGAATAAAGCCTCTCTCAAAATCTGAATGGATAACTCCAGCTGCTTGAGGAGCTTTCATACCTTTTTTAAATGTCCATGCTCTTACTTCTTGAACTCCAGCAGTAAAATACGTTGCTAATCCTAATAATGAATAAGTTGAACGAATCAATTTATCTAGACCAGATTCCGCAATCCCAAGATCTTCTAAGAACATCTCTTTTTCATCATCTTCTAATTCAGCAATTTCTTCTTCAATTTGAGCACAGACAACTACTACTTCAGATTTTTCATTTTCAGCAAAATCACGAACTAATTTTACGTACTCATTGTTTTCTGCATTTGCTACCTCATCTTCAGCAACGTTAGCGACATATAAAACAGGCTTCGTTGTTAGCAAGAATAGTTGTTGAACGTATTTTTCTTCTTCCTCACTAAAATCAATTGTGCGAGCAGATTCACCTTTTTCTAATGTTGAAATGATTTTTTCCAATGTAGCGGCTTCTATTAAAGCATCTTTATCTTTTGTCCTAGCAATCTTAGCAACTCGAGTATATCGTTTTTCAACTGATTCAAGATCTGCTAAAATCAGTTCTAGATTAATCGTTTCAATATCTGATAAAGGATCGACTTTACCGGTTACATGGATGATATTATCGTTATCAAAACAACGGACAACATGACAAATAGCATCAACTTGACGAATATTAGCCAAAAACTTATTTCCTAAGCCTTCTCCTTTACTCGCTCCTTTTACGATCCCTGCGATGTCTGTAAATTCAAATGTTGTTGGAACTGTTTTTTTAGGAACAACTAATTCTGTTAGTCGGTCTAAACGATAATCAGGTACTTCAACCACTCCCACGTTAGGGTCGATTGTAGCGAATGGATAGTTTGCTGCTTCCACCCCTGCTTTTGTTATTGCGTTAAAAAGAGTTGACTTTCCTACGTTTGGTAATCCGACAATTCCTGCTGTTAATGCCATTCTTCATTCACTCTTCCTTTTAGTAATTTAGTTTAATACAGTGTTATTTTTTCTCAGCTTGCTCTACTATCTTTTTCATCTTTTTTTCGAATTCTCTTCTCGGCATCATAACCATATGCCCACACTTTAGGCATTTAATCCGAATATCCATGCCCATTCTAATGATTTCCCAGCGGTTTTCTCCACATGGATGTGCTTTCTTCATTTCGACCACATCATTTAAATCGTACATTTCGTCACACTCCTGTTTAAAGTTACCTATTCCTCATCAAATTGAATATCTAAAACATCTAAAATACGCGTTAAATCTTCTGTTGAAAGATACTCAATTTCAATTTTACCTTTTTGATCTTTTTCGCGAATAATGACAGATGTACCAAACTTATCCATCAGTCTTTCTTCACTTTCACGGATATAATAAGGCTTTTTAGTTGTTTTTTCTAATTTCTCAACTTCTTCTTTTGGATGATTCATTTTATTAACTAATTGCTCTAGTTGACGAACCGTTAGACTTTCTTTCCTAACTTTTTTAGCTAACTTAACGATTTGCTTTTTATCTTTTAACCCCAGCAATGTTCGCGCTTGGCCCATTGAGATATCATTAACTTGAAGCATTTGTTTTACTATTCCTGGTAATCCTAATAATCTCAGATAATTTGCAATATATGGACGACTTTTTCCTAAACGAGCTGCTACTTCTTCTTGCGTTAATTTTAATTTTTTCATTAACATATCATAAGCTTCCGCTTCTTCAAGAGAGGTTAAGTCTTCTCTTTGTAAATTTTCTAAAACGGCTACTTCCATCATTTTTTCTTCATCGAATTCTCGAATAATTGCCGGTATTGTTGTTTTACCTGCTAACTTTGATGCTCTAAAACGTCGTTCACCTGCAATAATTTCATATCCTTTAATGGTTGATTCGCGTAAAATTATTGGTTGAAAGACACCAGATTGCTCAATTGAACGAGCTAATTCATTGAGTGCTTCTTCATCGAACGTTTTACGAGGCTGATAAGGATTAGGTCGTATATCTTCTAGTTTAATTTCTCGGACCCGTTCACTTGAAATATCAATTTTATCCAGATCAGAGTACTCACTAAAAAGAGCGTCAATCCCCCTACCCAAACCTTTGCTATTTTTATTAACCATTCGCTAACACTTCCTTTGCTAACTCCAAATAAACTTCTGCTCCTTTTGAGCGAGGATCGTAATCAATAATAGATAAGCCGTGACTCGGGGCCTCAGACAAACGAATATTACGAGGAATAATCGTTTCATATACTTTTTCACGAAAATATTTTTTAACTTCGTCAACTACTTCATAGCCCAGATTCGTTCTTGCATCCAACATCGTTAATAAAACGCCCTCTATTTTTAAATCAGGGTTAAAATGCTTTTGTACTAAACGAACGGTATTTAATAGTTGACTTAGCCCTTCAAGGGCATAATATTCACATTGGACAGGAATCAGAATTGTATCACTCGCTGTAAATGCATTAATCGTTAAATGGCCTAATGAAGGTGGACAGTCAATAAGAATAAAATCATAGTCATCTGTTACCTGAACTAATGCTTGCTTTAATCTAGTTTCACGTGCCATCTGATTTGTCAGTTCAATCTCTGCACCAGCTAATTGAATAGTTGCAGGTACAACCCATAGATTCTCTCTTGAAGAAGGCAAAACAACTTCTTCTATTGACGTCTCATTGACCAATATATCATAGATGTCTTTTTCGACATCAACTTTTCGAACACCCAATCCACTCGTTGCATTTCCTTGAGCATCAATATCAACCAATAAGACTTTTTTACCGGAATAAGCTAAAGAAGCGCCTAAATTAACTGTTGTAGTGGTTTTACCCACACCACCTTTTTGATTTGCGACTGCTATGATTCGTGCCATTCTTTTCCCTCCATCTATGATCCTAACTGTCTTTTACTTTAAAGAAATAAAAAGAGAAAGAATACAAGTACGTATCTTCCTCTTACGCATTTGTTCAAAAATGATCTATCATTCTTCGCTCTTTATTTACTTTTATAACGGACTTCTATTAGGTGTTCCTGGTTTTCTAGGATATTTTTTTGGTGTTTCTTTTTTCTTATCGATTAACAAAATATGTCTTTCTCCTGCTTCTTTAGGTAGGTCAAAAATAAACTCTTTTTGAAACTTTCCACCAAGTGTTGCAATAGCTTTTTTACTATCTTTCATTTCTTCGTCACTACTGCTTGCTTTTAAAGCAATAAAAAGACCATCTTTTTTTACTAATGGTAAACACAACTCGGCTAAGACACTCATACGTGCAACTGCGCGAGCTGTTACAAAATCAAATGATTCACGAAATTGTTTGTTCTGACCAAAATCTTCAGCGCGATCATGATAAAAATAAACGTCTTCTAATTGCAACGTTTCTGCCAAAATAGTTAAAAATTGAATTCTTTTATTCAAAGAATCTACAATCGTCACTTTTAATTTCGGGAAAATAATTTTTAGGGGGATGCTTGGAAACCCAGCACCAGCACCTACGTCGCATAAGCTTTGGACCCCTTTGTTAAAATCCACATACAGTCCAGCGGTTATCGAATCATAGAAGTGTTTTAGATAGACTTCTTCCCTTTCAGTAATCGCTGTTAAATTGATTTTTTCGTTCCATTCTTGCAATAAAATTAAATAGTCATCAAACTGTTTCATTTGTTTTTCGCTAACGTCAATCCCTTCACTTTGAAGGGCTAGTTTGAACTCTTCTGGATTCATAAGACAACTCCTTTTATAGCGTGAAACACTGATTTGTTTCACAGGTTCATCTGTCTAACTGTATAACAAATCTGGTCTAAGTGCAATGCTTAATCCAACTTTATTTTATCCTTTTTTATCATTGAAAGAAACAAAAAAAGTTATGCTCTAAAATAGTGTATGTAGCGTATTAGAATTATCTTTTTTTACTATCTCAACTATTATCATTTTAAACACTAATCTATACAATATAAAAGCATTTTATTTTAACGTTATATAGGAAGAAACTTCTCATTTACTATCTGATTAACCAAAAAATTCGATAGTATTATTTTTTTGTGGCATTGAGTGATACTCAAACTAATAAATTTGATTTATGTAATCAAAAATTCTGACTATCTATTTATTACAATAGCTAAACGCTTACTGCTTAAGGTTATTTGATAAGAGAATGCCGGGTCTTAGTTACTTGACATGCTTATTAAAAAAAGCTAGTCTTAACCATATAATCAACAACTTATATTGCCTATATTAATTGTCAAGATGATTGAAATATACTTTTTGACAGTTCATTTTATTACAACTGTTTTCATGGGAGGAAGATAAGCGAATGACCGATACCAACATAACTAGTGGAGATATGTATAATGCCTTTTTACATGGAGCGTATGAAGTAGTTTCAAACAGACAATTTTTAAATAAAATAAATGTATTTCCAATACAAGATGGAGATACTGGTACAAATCTATCTTCATTGATGGAGACTATCATCAATGAATCAACTAAGGGAGAAACGGTTAAAAAAACGTTAGAATCTTTTTCTGATGCCGCTATTCGCGGAGCTAGAGGAAACTCAGGTATTATTTTTGCTCAATATATTTATGGTTTAAGTATGGAAATCTCAGATAATGAATTTATAAACTACGATCAATATGCGTTAGCTAGTAAAAAAGCTGCTGAGTATGCCTATGATGCAATAGAGCAACCTGTAGAAGGTACTATTTTGACAGTTATGAAAGACTGGGGAGAAGCTCTAATTGGGCAGGTCGGTTCAAGCAATACAATCACAGAACTCATGTCAGCAGCAATTGTCGTCTTAAATGACGCAGTAGTAAAGACGCAATTCCAACTAAAAGAACTGAGAAAAGCAAAAGTTGTAGATGCAGGGGCAAACGGCTTCGCTTTCTTCATACACGGGATGCTAGAATATTTTAAAAAAGGAAATACAATAGATCCTAATTCTATTAATAAGCTACAAAGAGACAGTATTGGGGTTGACATTGAACATGATATGAATATTGAAATTACCTATCGTTATTGTACAGAATGTTTAGTCAGAGCAGATGGAGTTGATACTAAAAGTATTAAAAAATCATTGAGTCCTTTAGGCGATTCTTTAATTGTGATAGCTAACAAAAATCAAATAAGAATTCATATTCATTCTAATGAACCTGAACGCGTTTTTGAAGTACTTCGTCAAAATGGAAATGTAGAATATCAAAAAGTAGACGATATGAAAAAACAACAAGATACTATGTTACGAAGAAAATCAGATATCGCTTTATTGACGGACAGTATCGCAGATGTTCCTCAAGAATTCATTGATGCAAAACAAATTCATGTCCTCAATTTAAATATATTATTCGAGAATACTTCTTTCATCGATAAATTATCTATTACCCCTAAACAGCTATTAGATTATTCCAAAGATAGTAAAGTTTTACCAACAACTTCCCAGCCTGATGAAAAATCAATAGAAAATATTTTACTTTATCTTTCTACTCATTATAAATCGTTAATTGTTATGACTGTTTCTAAACAGTTGAGCGGGACGTACAGTACTATTAAAAGAGTTGCTAACAGAATGGAATCTGGTGATTTCAAAATAGATGTTATCGATACTAAGCAGAATTCAGGGGCTCAAGGATTATTGGTCGCTAAAGCTGCTGATTTAATTTCAGAAGGTTACCCACAAAAGGAAATTGTCGATACAATAACTGCTGACGTAGCAAGAAGTAAAATATTGGTTCGCGTAAAAAATTTAGATAACATGATAAAATCTGGTCGCTTAAGTACTACTACTGGAAAGATAGGAAAGAAAATTGGATTGAAACCTATTGTAACTTTAGACGAAGAAGGTAAAGGAGCATTAGATAGCATTTCTTTTACAACTAAAGCTAGTCTTAATAAATTAGTAAAACATGTTAAGAAAATAATGAAAAATCACATTATTGAGTCGTACAGTATTGTTCATGTTGATAATTTAGAAGAAGCCATAGAAGTAGAACGCTTATTTACAGATTTAATTGGTAAAAAGCCTAGGTATATAACAGAAACTTCTTCTATTATAGCTGTAGGTGCAGGTGCAGGTGCAGTTGCATTATCTTATATTTTAAAAAAATAAACTAGCCAAATTAAATTGGTTAGTGCTTTGTTTATTCATTTCTTATAAGATAATTGTATTAATATACTGGTATTATTTTTTAAAAATAGCACGTAATAAAAGGAGGAGAATAGGCATGTTAGAAATTTTAAAGTATTATTCAATAGCTTTTACTGTATTTTTAATTATTGATCTTATTTGGCTTGGTTTAGTTGCTAAAAATTTATATAGACAAGAGTTAGGTTTTATTATGAGTGATAAACCTAATTGGGTTGCAGCTATTATCTTTTATCTAATTTTTATAGCTGGTTTAGTATTTTTCGTAATCAATCCAGCGATAATAGATAACAGTTGGACCTATGCTTTATTTGCAGGAATGTTCTTAGGATTTTTAACCTATGCCACCTACGACTTGACTAATTTAGCTACATTAAAAGATTGGCCACTTAAAATTACTATTATTGATCTCGTTTGGGGAACAACTTTAGGTGGATCTGTTTCTGTCCTTACATTTTTTGTTGCTGGACTATTCAAATAAATAATTTCTAATGAAAAAAACACTCACTAATTATGTAACAATTAGTGAGTGCTTTTTTCATTTAGTAAACCTACTCTAGATTTTTTACTTATTAAATTAAAATCCCTTTTTTTGACCTTCCCACGGCGGGGTCTTTCCTTCTTGAAATTCTTCTATACTGGGTCCACCTAGTACCCTTAATCTCCATCCTCCATACATAAGTGTCAAAACTAAGACGGTTAGCGTTGCAGGAAAACCAAGTAAAATACTTGCCCAGCCTAATTCTGTTAAATTTCCTCTATTGTATAAAAATAGTTGAAGAAGCATTCTGGCTAGAAACAAAATCGCCCATACAATCGTCACTTCTCTATAAGCTGGTTTAATATCTTTTCTTAAGAACCAATCGAGACTCCAACCTCTTGATACATGACTTAAAACTGCTGCAAGAGGTTTTCCAATAAGAACACTTAAAGCGGAGATTAAAAATAAAGCACCACTTCCTATTATCTTTGGTAAAAAATAATTTGCTGCGTTATCTGCAATAAGAGCGAATCCAGAAGCAAGAGCTACTCCACCAATGCCTCCCAAAGCATAGAGAATATTCTCTTTTTTTAGAAGTCTTATTAAAGCAAAAATAAAAGCAACTGAGAGAGCAAGGATAACCCCTATCTTAAGACCAAATAGATTATTTCCTATCACATAGATTATTGGCGGAATAATTGTGTCTATTGTCTTTCCTGACATGAATTGCCTGAATTCTTCTAACGTATCTTTAACTGTTTTATTCATATCTTCTCCTTTAAACTTTTAATAAATTATAACATATCACATCTAATTAGATTAGTTTAAGGATTCCTCAACTTAAGCTCTATTAATAAAATACAACTTTAAAAATTAAAAAAGCTCTATAATATGATAAGGTATAGAACCTATCAATAGTATAGAACTTTTTTCCAATTATAGTATGGTCCCAACTGGGCTCGAACCAGCGACCCCTACCTTGTCGAGGTAGTGCTCTCCCAACTGAGCTATGGAACCTAAATCAAAGACTATTTTAAAATAACTTCAATAGTATTATTATAAGCGAATCCATCCTTTATGTAAAGCCTTTAAATTCATTCATTCCTTTTTCCGTTAAAAAAATTTGCAAGATTTTATATTAAGTAGTACTGAAATTAACAAATTTTCTTTTCGATATATATTCTACTATTAAGATCTAACTAAATAAAAAGACTGAGGTTCCCCCCAGCCTCCAATAATATAACTTCTTGTTCTTACTAGTATTAAGCTAAAATTTTTGTGATTTTTCCTTGCTCTACATAGACCATCAAAACTGAGATATCAGCTGGATTAACACCACTGATACGACTTGCTTGTGCAATCGTTTCGGGTTGAATGAGTGTTAAGCGTTGTTTAGCTTCCGTTGCAATTCCATTAATAACAGAATAATCAATATTTTCAGGAATTCGTTTGTTTTCCATTCTTTTTAACTTATCTACTTTTTGAATAGCTTTTCTTATATATCCTTCATATTTTACTTGAATTTCAATTTGTTCCTCTACATCTCTAGGTAACTCTTCATCTAGTGGCGCGAATGTAAGGATCTCCCAATAAGATATTTCAGGTCTGCGTAAGAAATCAAGTGCTAAAATACCATCTCTTAATGGAGAGATATTTTTTTCTGCTAAAAATGCTTGAATATCTTCTGTTGGTTTCAATCGAATCTGACTTAAACGTCTCATTTCTTGTTCTATTTGTTCTTTTTTTATAAGAAGTGCTTCGTAACGGTCTTTTGTTGCTAAGCCTAATTTATAGCCTAATTCTGTTAAACGTAAATCAGCATTATCATGACGCAATAGCAATCGGTATTCTGCTCTTGATGTTAATAAACGATAAGGTTCACTTGTTCCTTTCGTTACTAAATCATCAATCATAACGCCAATATAGCCTTCACTACGTTTCATCACAAAAGGTTCTTTGCCTTGCGTTTTAAGAACCGCATTGATTCCAGCCATTATACCTTGTCCAGCAGCTTCTTCATAACCTGATGTTCCATTCATTTGTCCAGCCGTAAAAAGGTTTTCAACTGCTTTTGTCTCTAATGACGGACGCAATTGATGAGGAACAACAACATCGTACTCTATTGCGTAGCCGCTTCTCATCATTTCAGCATTTTCCAACCCTTCAACGGTGTGTAAAATATCTTCTTGAACATCTTCAGGAAGCGAAGTCGATAACCCTTGGACATAAACTTCTTCTGTATGGCTTCCTTCTGGCTCTAAAAATAATTGGTGTCTTGGTTTATCACTAAAACGAACCACTTTATCTTCGATTGACGGACAGTATCTTGCGCCCACTCCTTCAACAATCCCAGTAAACATTGGTGCACGGTGCAGATTTTGTTGAATTAAATCATGGGTTTTCTCATTAGTATACGTTAACCAACAAGATAATTGCTTATTTAAATAAGCACTATTTGAGGTTTCATAGCTAAAATGATTTACTTTTGTATCCCCTGGTTGTTCTGCTGTTAAGTCATAATTTATAGTAGATGCTTTAACTCTGGGTGGCGTTCCTGTCTTAAATCGATTCAGCTCAAACCCATGCTCAATTAAATTTTCAGAAAGTTTAATCGACGGTTGAGAATTGTTTGGACCTGAAGAGTACTTTAGCTCTCCAATAATAATTTGTCCACGCGAAGAAGTCCCTGCTGTTAAAATAACCGCTTTTGAACGGTAAATAGCACCTGTATTGGTGATAATTCCTTTACAGACCCCTTCTTCTATAATCAATTCTTCTGCAATTCCTTGTTTTAACACAAGATTTTCGGTCGTTTCAATCGTACGTTTCATTTCATTTGCATACATAAATTTATCTGCCTGCGCGCGTAAAGCTCGTACTGCTGGACCTTTACCAGTATTTAACATTCTCATCTGGATGTATGTTTTATCAATATTATGCCCCATTTCGCCACCAAGAGCATCTATTTCTCGAACAACTACTCCTTTAGCTGGACCACCTAATGATGGATTACATGGCATAAAAGCAATCATATCTAAATTTAAAGTGATCAATAAGGTCTTGCTTCCCATTCTTGCAGAAGCCAAGGCTGCTTCAGAACCTGCATGTCCTGCTCCTACTACGATAACATCAAAGCTACCTGCTTCATATTGTTGCATCAAATCATTCCTCTCTTATTCACGTTCTGTATCAAGCACACATTTTTATTAAATTATTTTCCTAAACAAAATTGACTAAATAATTGCGTCAGTAATTCGTCTTGAACACTATCTCCTGTAATCTCTCCAAGCAACTCCCAAGAACGAGTCATGTCTATTTGGACAAGATCAACGGGCATTCCTGATTCAATTCCAGTAATAACATCGTCTAGAGCAGATTCTGCATCATTTAATAAAGCGATATGTCTTACGTTAGAAACATACGTTGCATCCTTTTCACCAGTTTCACCAGCAAAAAATAAATTCGCAATTTTTTCTTCAAGTATATCTATTCCTGATTTAGTTAAAATAGATGTTTTGACAATTGAATCAGGATCAACTAACGATTCCAGTTTTGTTAAATCTAATTGATTGGGTAAATCCATTTTATTTAAAATAACAATCCGGTGATTTTGATCGGTCGCTTTTATTAATAAATTATCTTCTTCAGTTAATTTTTCATTTTGGTTAAATACCAGTAATACTAAATCTGCATTTGCTAATGCTTGGCGACTTTTTTCTACACCAATTCGTTCTACAATATCTTCTGTTTCACGTATCCCGGCAGTATCCACTAATTTTAAAGGAACTCCTCTGACATTTACGTATTCTTCGATAACATCGCGAGTTGTGCCAGCAATTTCGGTTACGATTGCTTTTTCTTCTTGTAACAAGAAATTCAACAAACTAGATTTCCCTACATTAGGTCGACCAATAATTGCTGTAGCCAGACCTTCTCTTAAGATTTTCCCCTGACTAGCTGTTTGCAATAAGTGTTGGATTTGAATTTTCACCATTTTCGCTTTTTCAACTAATAGTTTGGATGTTAATGTTTCTACATCATCGTATTCAGGATAATCAATATTCACTTCTACTTGGGCAAGGGTATCTAAAATATCTGAGCGTAAGTTTCTAATTAACGTCGATAAATTGCCATCAAGTTGCTGTAAAGCAACATGCATCGCCCTATCTGTCTTAGCTCTGATTAGATCCATCACTGCTTCTGCTTGTGATAAATCAATTCGCCCATTCAAGAAGGCTCTTTTAGTAAACTCCCCTGGCTCAGCTAAACGCGCACCAAATTGAAGAACAATTTGCAATACCTGATTAACGGATGTAATCCCACCATGACAGTTTATTTCAACAACGTCTTCACGTGTAAAGGTTTTAGGAGCCCGCATGACTGAAATCATTACTTCGTCAACTATTTCACCTGTCTTCGGATTTTCAATATGTCCATAATGGAGCGTATGACTTTTTTGTTCTATTAATTTTTTTGTACCAGACTTATAAACACGATCAGCAATCATCAATGCCTCTTCTCCACTTAAACGAACAATCCCTATCGCACCTTCTCCTGGTGGTGTTGAAATAGCTGCTATTGTTTCAAATTCTAATGACAAACTCCTTCACTCCTTTTTAATTTTTTGCACGAAAAAAGTGCCCACTCCACCCATTTGTTGAAATCAAATGGAATGGATAAAGCACTTTGACTACTTTTATCATTCAGATAAATTTATATTTAGTTGTATTTTTAATGAATCACTGTTCCGTTTAGACTATACAAGTTCTCTAACTATTTGTCAATAACTTAACTGTAAATGATAGTGTCAATCTATTGTTGGAAAAAAATAATGATATCTGGTCAAAGTATTTTACCTTCATGAAGTAATGCCTACCGCACTTCGTTTGCTTCATCTGATAAGGAGGGGAAATAAAAATTCTTTCCCCTCCTTATCAGATCCATTGAAAATCTTTATTTTCCACGTAAACCTTTTAGTACAATACTCAGTTGTGTTTTTTTACTTTTTGATAATGCTGGGAGATTACCAGTGACGTTTTGAAATTGTTGACTATATTTCCGATTAACTCGTCTATCTAGTTTTTCAATAGTTGTTTGATAAGTAAATTCTTTTCGCTCCTTCTCTAGTCCTTCTTTTATATTTCCACCATTAAGATCGTATGCTCTTAGCTTCGCAATATGTTCAGCCCCTGTTAGACTCCAGCCTAAGGGTCTAGAACTCAATCGTGCAGATAAAACATGGCTCACGTGACCTTCGGCACTGCATCCAAAATAATCTGGGTTCTTTTGATTTTGAATAGCCGTCCAGTGTCTAAAAATATACCTTTTAGATTCTACTAATGCGATTCTCTCTGAATCTTTTAATTCATCATCTAATC
>JAGQHW010000035.1:0-2690 GCA_020431645.1 Carnobacterium sp.
GCGCACGACGCCGACATGGAGAGGGAACAGCAAAGAATCATTCACAACAACACAGTAATGATGAAGAGAGTCGATAGAAAATTCAATAAATAAAAATAAAAAATAAAAATGAAACGATTAGACGATTGAGTTTGATACGAAGAGAGGATGGACAAATTTTGGTAATACAAAACAACTTACTAGATGGTATGAACCCAGGACAAAAGGAAGCCGTAGCCTATACAGAAGGTCCTCTTTTGATTATGGCAGGAGCGGGCAGTGGCAAGACACGTGTGTTAACGCATCGCATTGCTTATTTAATTGATGAAAAGGGCATAAATCCATGGAACATATTAGCTATTACGTTTACAAATAAAGCTGCTAAAGAAATGAAAGAACGCGTCGGTCGTTTGATGGAAACAGGTGGAGATAGTGTTTGGGTTTCAACATTCCACTCCATGTGCGTGAGAATGTTGCGTCGAGATATTGACCGAATTGGATACAACAAGGCTTTTACAATTAGTGATCCAAGTGATCAACAGACCTTAATGAAACGAATTTTAAAAGAACGAAACATCGATCCAAAAAAATATAGCCCAAGAGCGATTCTTTCTGAAATCAGTAACGCAAAAAATGAATTAATGAATGCAAAAGAGTACCGTAATTCAGCAAATAGTTTTTTTGAAAAGCTCGTAGCAGATTGTTACGATGACTACCAACGTGAATTGCGACGCAACCAGTCTGTCGATTTTGACGACTTAATTATGCTAACGATTCGCTTGTTCCAAGAAAGCGAAGAGACACTGCATTACTATCAACATAAATTTCACTATATTCATGTAGATGAGTACCAAGATACGAATACGGCTCAATACACGCTCGTCAATATGATGGCCAAACGCTTTAAAAATTTATGTGTTGTTGGAGATGCGGACCAAAGTATTTATGGTTGGCGTGGAGCAAATATGGACAACATTTTGGATTTCGAAAAAGATTATCCAGACGCAAAAGTAGTCCTGTTGGAACAGAATTACCGTTCAACTAAATACATCTTAAAAGCAGCCAATGATGTGATTGCAAATAATAATAAGCGTAAAGTCAAAAAACTTTGGACAGACAATGATGAAGGCAATAAAATTACCTATTACCGTGGTCAATCTGAAGGCGATGAATCAAGATACGTTGTTTCAAAAATAGTAGAAGAAATGAAAGCAGCTCATTACAACTATGGTGATTTTGCGGTCTTGTATCGGACAAATGCTCAGTCGCGTATTATCGAAGAAAACTTATTAAAATCCAATATTCCTTATAAAATGGTTGGGGGTCACAAATTCTATGATCGCAAAGAAATTCGTGATGTATTAGCTTATTTACGTTTATTAGCTAACCCTGAAGATAATATGAGTTTTGAAAGAGTGGTTAATACTCCTAAGCGAGGAATTGGCCCTGGCACAATTGAAAAGTTAAGAAGTTTTGCCAATGAATACGACTGGTCTTTATTAGAAGCAGCCTTAAATGTTTCGATTACGACTATTAAAGGCAAAGCGGCAGGTGAGCTTGAAGGATTTGCTTTCATGATGCGCGACTTGCAACAAATGCAAGAATATCTTCCAGTAACTAAATTAGTAGAAGAGACTCTTGAACGCAGTGGGTATCTAAAAAGCTTAGAGTTGGAACGAACACTTGAGTCTGAAACGCGTGTTGAGAATATCAAAGAATTCTTATCGGTAACCCAACAATTTGAAAAGGATAATAGCGAAGATAAAAGTCTACTAACATTCCTAACTGATTTAGCCCTAATATCGGATTTAGATAATATTGAAGAAGAACCACAAAGTGAAGTAACATTAATGACTCTGCATGCTGCTAAAGGGCTAGAGTTTCCAATCGTGTTTTTGATTGGTTTGGAAGAAGGGATTTTCCCACTTTCTCGTTCGATGATGGAAGAAGACGATTTAGAAGAAGAACGTCGCTTAGCTTATGTTGGTATTACTCGAGCAGAAAAGAAACTGTACGTGACCAACGCCTACTCACGCGTGCTATATGGAAAGATGCAAAGCAACCAAGCTTCTCGCTTTATCAGAGAAATATCAGAAGAAGTGATTGAATTAGGCAATACCCAAACGACCTATGGCACATCATTTAATCGTTCGGCCAGTGCAATACCTTACCGTACCAAACAAGCAGAAAAAGCTGCTAGCACACCTTATCAATCACCAGTTAGCAATAAAAAAGAAAGTGGTGCTGATAAATTAGCTTGGAGTACCGGTGATAAAGCAATACACAAAAAATGGGGTGTCGGAACAGTCGTTAAAGTAACTGGCGACACCGATAACTTACAATTAGATATAGCTTTCAAAGAACAAGGAATCAAACGCCTACTAGCCGCATTTGCCCCAATAGAAAAACAAGATGCGTAGAACAACGGGTAGTTTCGACAAGAAAATAGGAAAAATTCAAAGAAATCTTCGATTTCAAGAAATTTTATCATTTTCTCGAGAAACTGTTGTTCGAAGCTCAATTAAATCAAGATGTTGCGAACTCTGTTTAGCTCTGAGAGGAGAATGAAAAAGAACCGCAAGAGGCCAAAAGCCTCGAGGATACTTTTGAATTATCCCAAAGAGCTAGAGTTCAAAGCTCAATTAAACCAAGATGCGTAGCATTCTGTCCAGCTCCGACAGGAAAATAAAACTTTACCGCAAGAGGCTCTA
>JAGQHW010000035.1:2790-21145 GCA_020431645.1 Carnobacterium sp.
ATTCTGTCCAGCTCCGACAGGAAAATAAAACTTTACCGCAAGAGGCTCTAGCCTCGAGGATACAGTTGCATTTTACCAAGGAGCTAGAATGCGAAGCTCAATTAAACCGTGTAGCAGAAGGGAGCTTTCAAATGTCCATAAATCAAACTTTCGAAGAAGCAAAAATAAGAGTGAATAAGTTAAGAGATTTACTTGATAAATATGGTTACCACTATTACGTTCAAGATAAATCTGTTATTTCAGATGCAGAATACGATACATTGTATAAAGAACTTGTTGAATTAGAAGAGCAATTCCCTGAATTAGTGTCTAATGATTCTCCGACTCAACGAGTAGGTGGTATTATTTCATCAGGATTTGAAAAGGTCGTCCACGCTATTCCCATGCTCAGTTTGGGTAATGCTTTTGATGAAACTGATTTGATTGAATTTGATAATCGCATTAAAAAATTAACAAATAAGCCCTTTAACTATATTTGTGAACTAAAAATTGATGGCTTAGCTATTGCACTAAACTACAAAGCTGGAAAATTAGTTCGAGCAGCTACTCGAGGAAATGGGACAATAGGTGAAAATGTTACTCAAAATATTCGTACAGTAAAATCTGTTCCTTTAAAATTAAAAAAGCCCTATACAATTGAGGTTCGTGGGGAATGCTATATGCCTAAATCATCTTTTATAGCTCTAAATGAAGAAAGAGAAGAAAATGGCGAGGCGGTTTTTGCTAATCCCAGGAATGCTGCAGCAGGTGGCTTACGTAATTTAGATACTAAAGAAACAGCCAAACGGAATCTAAGCACTTTTTTCTATACCGTTGCAGATTTTGGTGAAATGACAGCTACTAGTCAAGAAGACGCCCTAAAAGAATTAGATGAATTAGGAATTCGTACCAATCATGAGCGGAACGTTTGTGCAACAATTGAAGAAGTGTGGGCATATATTCAATCTTTTCTTGATAAGCGAACTCAATTACCCTATGAAATCGACGGTATTGTAATCAAAGTAAATGAGTTTGATGCACAAGAAGAAATAGGGTATACCGTAAAAGCTCCTAGGTGGGCAATTGCTTATAAATTTAAAGCAGAAGAAGGAACAACAGTGATTCGTGATATCGAATGGACGATAGGGAGAACGGGCGTTGTGACACCGACTGCTATAATGGATCCAGTAGTCTTAGCAGGCACAACGGTAAGACGAGCTAGTTTACACAATGTTGATTTAATAAAAGAACGAGATATCCGCTTGTTGGATACCGTTGTTGTCCACAAAGCGGGGGATATCATTCCTGAGGTAACTCGCGTTGTTTTAGAAGAAAGGCCAGTAGATAGCGAAAGCTATGTTATTCCAACTCATTGTCCAGCCTGTAGGAGTGAGCTAGTCCATTTGGAAGAAGAAGTAGCTTTACGGTGTATCAATCCCAAATGCCCTGCTCAAATGACTGAAGGATTGGCGCACTTTGCTTCACGCAATGCAATGAATATTGATGGAATGGGACCAAAAGTGATTATCCAATTATTTGAAAAAGGTTTGGTTCATGATGTAGCTGATTTATACAAAGTAACGTATAATCAGTTAGTCACTCTGGATAAGATAAAAGATAAAGCGGCCAATAATCTACTAAACGCAATTGATGCTAGTCGCAGCAACTCTTTAGAGCGTTTATTATTCGGTTTAGGCATTAGACATGTTGGAGCTAAAGCAGCTAAACAAATTGCAGAGCATTTTGAAACAATTGAACGTATTCAAGTAGCTAAACGAGAAGAAATCATTGCTATTGATGGTATTGGAGAAATTATTGCTGAAAGTTTTGTGACTTATTTTTTACTACCGGAAGTAGACGAATTAATAAATGAGTTGAAATCTTGTGAAGTGAATCTAGTTTATTTAGGGAAGAAAAAAGCAGAAGTTGTCCAAAGTGATTCTTACTTCAATGGTAAAACAGTCGTCTTAACGGGCAAATTAACTCATTTTACTCGTGAAGAAGCTAAGGCTCGTATTGAGAATCTAGGTGGAAAAGTAACAGGAAGTGTTTCTAAGAAAACAGATTTACTTGTTGCTGGTGAAGAAGCGGGCAGTAAATTAGATAAAGCACAAAAACTCGATGTTATTGTTTGGGATGAAACTCAATTATTGAAGGCATTAGAAGGAGAAGAAAATGAATAGAAAAATCATCGCAACACTGGCTGCTACTATTTTTTTATTGAGTGCATGTAGTGATCCAACAGGTGAAGATACAGGCACAAAAACGATAGTTACTTCAGAAAAAGCAGACACAACAACCACAACAAATAATCAATTATCAGACGATTATTATAAAACAATGATAACGAATGGCAACTATCAAGTAAGTAAAACAAGAGGCTCTACACTAGGATTGAATTCGAATTTTAATTTAAAAGCTTTTGAAACAGGGCTAATGAGTTTGTCACAATTGCACTTCAATACAGAAGATTATTATTTCCAAGAAGGACAATACATTGATAGTACAACAGCAAATACTTGGTTAAGACGAGCTAGCAAAGAAAATCCAGATGGTTTGAATCCGGAAGATAACGGTAAAATTGAGCCGAATGAACGGAATCCTTACTATTTAAATTCTATTTTAGAACAAGACTATATGATTAAAAAAGATGATAAATTTACGCTAGGCGGTATAAGTATTGGTTTGTCGATGAATGCTATCGATTATTATCAAAAAGTTGCCTTTGGAGCGGACTATGAAACAAAGATTAGCCGTGATGAGCTACTAAAACAAGGCAAGGAAATGGCTAATAAAATTGTACAAAGGTTACGCGAAACACAAGGGATTGGCGATATCCCCATTACAGTAGGTATTTTTGAACAATCCCCTAAAGATAGTTTAGCTGGAGGTAGCTTTATCGCTGAAGCTATTAGTGAAAAAGGCGATACAAAAGTTGGAGAATGGAAAGAATTAAACCAAGAAAAAGTCATCTTTCCTCTAGTAGATAAGACAAGCAATGAATTAACAAGCTTTGAAAACTTTAAATCAGAAGTTGAATATTTTTTTCCGAATCTAAGTGGAGTAACAGCTGAAGCTAGTTACACAAATGATCAACTTATGAAAATGAAAGTAACGATTACAACACAATTTTACGGGGAAAGTGAAATGATTGGCTTTACACAATATGTTACAGAAAAGGCTGTAACGTTTTTACCGCCGGCTATACCAATAGAAATTACAATCGAATCTATAAACGGAACGGAAGCCTTTATGGCCAGAAAAGCAGGTGAAACAGCTTTTATCACACATGTATTCGACTAAGATGTTGAAAAAACGGGCTACTTTGATAAGGAAATACAATAAAAAGACACCTGCTCTCTTTCGTATAGAGGCTGAGAGGACTTTGTGGTAGAATAGAAAAGAAGTTTTAAGCAATAGGACAGATAGAAAGAGAGTTGAAACATAAAATGGCCAATATTGATATAAACGAAGTGAAACATGTAGCTTTATTATCGAAATTAGAATTTCAAGAAGAAGAAATTGCACGTTTTACAAAACAAATAGATGACATTATCACGATGGTTGAGCACTTAGATGAAGTAGATACAAAAGGTGTACCTGTTACAACACATGGTTTAGAAGTAGCTAGTGTTATGCGTAAAGACATCGCAACACCAGGGATGGACCGCGACGAATTATTTAAAAACGTTAAGACCCAACAAGATGGATTAATTAAAGTTCCTGCAATGATAGATAACGGGGAGGCTGGAGCATAACATGACTGTATTAGATCATACTTTAGAAGAGTTGCATCACTTATTAGTAAATAAAGAAACAACAGCTGAAGCGATTATGAAAGCTGTTTATGCACGAATTGCTGAAACAGAAGACAAAATCGGCTCATTTATTACGTTAACAAAAGAAGAAGCATTAGAAAAAGCTCGTGCTATGGATGTAGCCGGTATTGATCCTTTGGATATATTGTCAGGATTGCCGATTGGCATCAAAGACAATATCGTAACAAAAGGTACTCTAACAACAGCAGCGAGTAAAATGTTAGAAGATTTTATCCCCGTCTACGATGCGACTGTTATGGAGAAAGTAACTGATGCAGGAATGATTTCAGTTGGGAAACTAAATATGGATGAATTTGCTATGGGGGGAAGTACAGAGACATCAGCATATAAGATTACCCGTAATCCTTGGGATTTAGCTAAAGTTCCTGGTGGTTCTTCAGGTGGATCAGCCGCAGCGGTTGCTGCCGGACAAGTCCCAATGACTTTAGGAACAGATACAGGTGGGTCTATTCGCCAACCAGCAGCATTTACTGGAATCGTTGGCATGAAGCCAACTTACGGTCGTGTCTCACGTTTTGGGTTAATTGCTTTTGCATCAAGTTTGGATCAAATCGGACCATTAACTCGTACGGTTAAAGACAATGCACTTGTCTTAAATGCGATTAGTGGATACGATGAAAAAGATTCAATGAGTTACAATGAAGCAACTCCTGATTTTACAGCAGGGATTGAAGCTGGCGTAAAAGGCATGAAGATAGGGGTACCAAAAGAGTACTTGCAAGAGGGCTTAGAAGCTGGTGTAAGAGAAGCGGTTCTGAAAGCCATTGAAACCTTTAAAGAATTAGGTGCAATTGTAGAAGAAGTCAGTTTGCCACATTCAAAATATGGTGTTCCTGCTTATTACATTATTGCCTCTTCTGAAGCATCATCAAACTTGCAACGTTTTGATGGAATTCGCTACGGCTATCGTTCACCAGACGCTAAAACACTAGAAGACGTATACGTAAAATCGCGTTCTGAAGGATTTGGTATGGAAGTGAAACGCCGCATTATGCTTGGAACATTCTCATTGAGTTCTGGTTTTTACGATGCACACTTTAAAAAAGCTGGTCAAACACGAACGTTAATCCGTCGTGATTTTGAAAAAGTTTTCGAGGGTTATGATTTAATCTTAGGGCCAACGACAACAACAACAGCGTTTAATATTGGTGGCCAAGTGCATGATCCAGTAGCGATGTATTTAAGTGATATCCTAACTGTTCCTGTAAACTTAGCAGGTGTTCCAGCGATATCTATTCCTGCAGGTTTTTCAAACGGCTTACCAGTTGGATTGCAATTGATTGCAAAACACTTTGATGAAAAAACGATTTATCAAGCAGCTTATGCATTTGAACAAGCAACTGATTTCCATAAAGAAAAACCAAATTTGTAGGAGGCGAGAATAAACATGAATTTTGAAACAGTCATCGGACTTGAAGTACACGTAGAATTAAAAACAGAATCAAAAATGTTCTCACCATCCCCAGCACATTTTGGTGCAGAGCCCAATACTAATACAAACGTCATTGACTGGGGCTATCCTGGAGTCTTACCAGTTATCAATGAACAAGCTGTTGAGTTTGCAATGAAAGCTGCGATAGCTTTAAATTGCGAAATTTCAACAGATACTAAATTTGATCGTAAAAACTATTTTTACCCAGATAACCCAAAAGCTTACCAAATTTCACAATTTGATAAACCAATTGGGCACGATGGATACATTGATATTGAAGTTGAAGGCGTGAAAAAACGCATTCGTGTCGAACGTGTTCATTTAGAAGAAGATGCTGGTAAAAATAATCATGGGACAGACGGCTATTCTTATGTCGACTTGAACCGGCAAGGCACACCATTGATTGAAATTGTATCTGAAGCAGATATGCGTTCACCAGAAGAAGCCTATGCTTACCTAGAAGCGCTTAAGCAAATCGTCCAATATACCGGAGTTAGTGATGTGAAGATGGAAGAAGGGTCTATGCGTTGCGATGCGAACGTTTCTTTGCGCCCAATTGGACAAGAAAAATTCGGTACAAAAGCGGAATTAAAAAACCTGAATTCATTCAACTTCGTGCGTCGTGGTCTAGCATTTGAAGAAGTTCGTCAAGAAAAAGTGTTATTGTCTGGTGGAATCATTCAACAAGAAACACGTCGTTACGACGAAGCAACAGGCGCAACCATTTTAATGAGAATTAAAGAGGGAGCAGACGACTACCGTTATTTCCCAGAACCTGATTTACCTAACTTAGTCATCAGTGAAGAGTGGATTGAACAGGTTAAAAATAGTATTCCAGAAATGCCGGCACAACGCCGCATTCGCTATGTGAATGAATTAGGGCTATCTGATTACGATGCAATGGTTATGACCGCAACAAAAGAGATGTCTGATTTCTTTGAAGCAACGTTAGCGAACAAGGCTGATACCAAACAAGCTTCTAACTGGTTAATGGGCGAAGTTTCAGCTTATGTAAACAGCGAAAAAATAGAGTTACAGGATACAAAATTAACACCAGAAAACTTAGCTGGAATGATTGAATTGATTGCTGATGGAACCATTAGTTCAAAAATAGCTAAAAAAGTCTTCCAAGAATTGATTCAAAAAGGCGGCAGCGCTCAAGAAGTTGTGGAAAAAAATGGCTGGATTCAATTAAGTGATCCATCAAAATTAATTCCAATGGTAAATGATGTATTAGATAAAAATCCTCAATCAATTGAAGATTTTAAAAATGGAAAAGATCGGGCAATCGGTTTCTTAGTTGGACAAATTATGAAAGCAACTAAAGGACAAGCTAATCCAGGGATTGTAAACAAACTATTAAACGAAGAGTTAGCTAAACGCTAACCCTTTGTTGGTAGTAAAGGAGTGTTTTTATGCGTGCCAGAATTATTTATAATCCAACTTCGGGACGAGAGTTAATTAAGAAAAACCTAGTAGATATTCTTCAAATTTATGAAAATGCCGGGTATGAGACCAGTGCTTTTGAAACAACACCAAAAAAACATTCCGCACTGGATGAAGCAAACAGAGCAGCTAAGGTAGGCTTTGATTTAATCATTGCTGCAGGTGGGGACGGAACCATTAATGAAGTTGTGAATGGAATCGCTGAATTAGAAAATAGACCGAAAATAGCTATCATTCCTGCTGGGACGACAAATGACTATGCACGGGCTTTGCATATTCCAAGAAACAACTTACTTGATGCAGCTAAATTAGTGCAAAAGAAAGAAACCATTAAAATGGATGTTGGTAAAGCTATCATGGACGAAAAAGAAACTTTTTTCATTAATATTGGTGGAGGAGGTCTTTTGACTGAATTAACCTATGATGTGCCATCTACATTAAAATCTGTTTTTGGTTCATTGGCTTACTTCGTTAAAGGTGCTGAAATGTTGCCGCGGATCAAACCGATTCCAATGCACATTGAATACGATGAAGGTGTTTATGAAGGAACAGCTTCAATGTTCTTCATCGCGCTAACCAATTCGGTAGGTGGATTTGAACAAATTGCCCCCGATGCTTTACTAGACGATGGTAAATTCACCATGATTGTTGTTAAAACAGCCAGTCAGATTGAAATACTTCACCTAGTTGCGTTATTATTAAATGGTGGAAAACACATTGATCATCCCAATATTCTATATGCGAAAACAAGTAAGATTCATGCTAGACCAGCAAATGATTCTAGAATGATGATCAATTTGGATGGCGAATATGGTGGAGATGCACCGGTTACGTTTATCAATTTGCATCAGCATATTGAGATTATCGCAAATAGTGATGATGTTAGTGCGACCGGCTACGCCTTTGATCATGCTGAAGATGAAGCCTTTATTAAAGAAGTAGAAGGATTAACTCAAGAAGATATTAATGGAGACGGAAAAGTTTCTTAAAATAAAAATAAGTAAACTTTGAGTTTGCTACTCTTTTGTGTCATAATGAAGAGTAGCGAACTTTTTTTAAATGGAACCAGTAATAAACCAGTCTAAAGAGAGAGAGAATAAAAATAAAACAGTGCTATCAACTAGTAGTGCTTTATTTTGAACATCTAATCTAGCTGACATTTGAATTTCAATCTTAAGAGATAGATAGGATTAGTTTATCCATCATCCAACAAAACCGGTCGAGTCAGGAACACTCCCAGTTCAATAAGGATGACAAAAAGTAAAGGATATCCAAAAGAACACGCTGACAAAACAGATCAATCGACAAAAAATATAAAATACTCGTTGAAAAACGAAGGGAGTTTTTTTAAAAATGAAAACCAATAAAACAATACCTGTACAAAAAAATGAAAAGCACACAGTAAAAGTAGAAGACTTAACACATGAAGGCATGGGTGTAGCTAAAATAGATGGCTACCCATTATTCATTGAAGATGCTCTACCTGGTGAAGAAATGGAAGTTAAAATCCATAAAACAGGTAAATCATTTGGTTACGCTAAGAGCATGAAGCGCTTGACTTCTAGCCAAAATCGCGTTGAAATGAAAGATGAAAACTTTACACGTGCCGGTATCACACCGTTGCAACACATGCATTACCCAGCTCAATTGAGCTTCAAAAAACAACAAATTAAAAATGTCATGAAGCGTATTGCAAAAGTTTCTGACGTTAAAATTCTTGATACAAAAGGGATGACAGAACCTTGGGGATACCGCAACAAAGCTTCTGTTCCAGTTAGAAAAATTGGCGAAAAATTAACAACAGGTTTTTTCCGCAAAAATAGCCATGATTTAATTGCTATGGAGAATTTTTATATCCAAGATCCTAAAATTGATCAAGCCATCATTAAAGTGCGTGATATTATGCGTACGTATAATGTTAAACCATACAATGAAAAAGACAATACAGGGAACTTGCGCCATATTATTGTTCGTCGTGGGTATTACACTGGCGAAATGATGATTGTTCTTGTTACAAGAACAGCAAAATTATTCCCAGCAAGCAAAATTATTCCAGATATAACTGAAGCCTTACCGGAAGTTGTTAGTATTGTTCAAAATGTAAATCCAACTCGCACCAACACCATTCTTGGAGAAGAAGCAATTGTCTTGTTCGGAGAAGATAAATATACAGATACACTACTTGGAAAAACATATGAAATTTCACACCGTTCATTCTACCAAGTGAATCCAACCCAAACAGAAAAACTATACACGGTCATATTGGATTTTGCTGATTTGACAGGAGAAGAAACGGTCATCGATGCTTATAGTGGAATTGGAACAATTACGTTAACATTAGCAGATAATGCTAAGCACGTTTACGGAATTGAATCAATCGAACCAGCAGTTGAAAACGCAAGAGCTAACGCTGCATTAAACAACGTTGAAAATGTTACTTTTGAAGCTGGATTAGCTGAAGAAGTTATGGTTGAATGGAGTAAACAAGGTCGTAAAGCAGACTTAGTTGTTGTAGATCCTCCTCGTAAAGGTTTAGAAGAAGCCTTCATTGATGCTGTTATCGAAATAGCACCAGCTAAAATGATTTACGTAAGTTGCAATCCAGCAACGTTAGCACGTGATGTTGCTTTATTAATAGAAGGTGGCTATACTGCTGAAAAGATTCAACCAGTAGACTTATTCCCACAAACAAGTCACGTCGAGTCTGTCACACTTCTTACAAAAAACTAAAACCAACTAAATAAGACTGAAAAGTCTTTAAAGTAAGAGCTTTCGAATCAGCGTTTTCTGTGTCTGTACCAGACAAAGGGTTAGCATGTACGAAGGCTCTTTTTTATAAAATAGGCACAAAGAGTGAGATAAATAAGTTGGAAATAGTAAGTCAATGCAACTAGCTATTGTAAATTCAGTATGCTATAATTTTAAATATTATTGGATAAAGTTAGGGTTTCATCTATGCCCGCTACAATCATCTAGGATAGATTTAGGGGGGATTTTCATGACAAAAGGACAAATTGAATCGAAATTAAGCGAAGCAATTAGTAAGTTTGAAATTGAACAGATGGGAAGAGGACCAGAAAAGATTAGAACAGTTATTTTTCAGGATCTAATTATTTTTAGACTTACAGGTTTTTTGAGTATTTCGGAAAAGAATCTTGCTCAAAATAAGGACGGCGTCGAGCTGATAAAAAAGGTAAGAACAGCTTTATTTGAAAGTGCACGTAAGGAATTAGAAGCAGCGATTAAGTCTGTTATTGATGTTGAGATTATAAGTACGTATTCAGATGTCAGTACTAAGACAGGGGAAAGAATTATTGCAGTAGTGGTAGATCGAAACCTTGAAGAAAATAAAACAAAATAAATTTTGGAAGACGAATTGAAAGGTCTCTGACCAGTCAAAAGTAGCCCAATAGTAAAGAGTTCTCTCAAGAGAGCTTCTTATTATTGGTTTTTTTTATTTTGAAAGAGTGAGAAGGTAAAAAGAATTTTTTAAAGAAACAATATTAATGAGAAAAGAGAGAGTTTCATTTCTACAAAATAATGGAGTAAAAGCGCATTAAAAATTAGATGAGAGTTGGGGTAAAAATGAAAGAAATGACAAGAATCACAAAGAAAGAAAAAAATGGAATGAATCGTTGGATGTATGTTATTTTAGGTATGATTATCATGATTTTCTTAGGAACCGTTTATTCCTATAGCGTATTTAGACTTTCATTAGAAAGAGAGTTTCTTATTGGAACAACTGAAAGCGGCATGCCTTATATGATTGCTCTAGCTTTCTATGCATTATTTATGTTTTTAACCGGTAAATACATCAATCGATTCAATCCTCGTTTAATTATTTTAATAGGTGGTTACCTTGTTGTATTAGGATGGATTTTATCCGCGTTTGCACCAAATATTATTCTCTTAACCATTGCATATGGTTGCATTGGTGGAGCAGGTGTTGGGGTAGCTTACGGTGTTTTAATGACCGTTATTGCAAAATGGTTTCCAGAGAAAAAAGGATTAGCAGTAGGTATCCTATTGATTGGTTTCGGATTATCGCCTTTAATTACAGCACCGCTTGCTAGATTATTCGTTGAGTCTTATGGTGTATTCACAACGTTCTTAATTTTTGGTATAGGTTTTGGCATAATTTTACCAGTTCTGTCTTATCCTTTTAAATATCCGACAAAAGAAGAACTAAAAAAGGTGAAAAGTATTCCGATTAGCCAATCGAGTGCAAAGAATTTTGAAACAAAAGAAATGGTAAAATCAAAAAGTTTTAAAGGCTTATACTTAAATTTTGTAATTGGAACTATGATTGGTTTGATGTTAATTGGACTAACGACAAGTGTTGGAATTAATTTTATTGGATTAGAGCCGAATAAAGTTATCCGACTCGTAGCTTTTTTTGCAATCTTTAATGGGTTAGGAAGACCTACCTTTGGATGGTTGACAGATAAACTTAGTTCAAAAAAAGCGATGTTACTATCTTATTCACTGATTAGTTTAGCAGCTCTATTCTTACTTATCGCAGGTTCAACTAATGAACTGGTCTATGTTTTATCTTTTTCACTATTCTGGTTTAATATGGGAGGTTGGCTAGCAATCGCCCCAGCATCCACACTTAGATTATATGGCCTAAAAAATTATAGTCAAAACTATGGTCTAGTTTTTACAGCTTACGGTATAGGAGCAATTATTGGGGTTTCTTCATCTGGCCTGTTGCTAGATATCTTAAAAAGTTATGATGCAGTGTTCTATTACGTGATTGCATTAAGTATGTTAGGGATTATTTTGACAGTGACATTAATCGACGATAAAAAGTAACTCTTATTAGAATAATAAGCCTATCTAATAAAAAAAATTCAAAATAATTGCATGAGTTAGAGATGTATATTTAATTAAATTATGATATAATTCAAATTGTCTACATTTTTTTATAATTGAAGGAGAGCTAATACATGGCTAATACAAATATGGAACAAATGAAAAAGTTAATAGAAGCAAAAAAGAAAAAGGGTTCACAACAAAATTCAAGTGATAATACACCAAGTAAGGTTAATGGAACCTCAAGTAAAGGATTTAAAAATACAAAAAGATCAGGGTCATTAAATAAATAAAGTAAAGATAGTTGAGGCAATTTTCTCAGCTATTTTTTTATTTCCAATATTAAAAAGTAAAAGTAACGTTGAAGATAAAAATTAGCTTTAAATTTTCACAATAAATGGTAGTCAAAGCAAAAAAATCTTGTTATACTTGTAGTTGTGTAAACGCTTAGATAGTTGATAGGACAAGTTCAGAACAAAATGAGGTATCAAACCTTGATGGCACGAGTCTATAAATTGAGTTACAGCACAGATAATAAATAAGTTAAAGGGGATAAAAAAATGACGAACTATAATGCAGTACTAGGAAGAAATACAGAAGATGCTCCAAAAAATATCGGACCTTATTCACAAACAGTAGCTTATTCTCACTACAATAACTTTTCAGCCCAATTGCCTATCGATCCAAAAACAGGCGAATTAGTAGTTGGTGGCGTAAAAGAGCAAGCTGAACAATGTTTTAAAAATATTAAAGCAGTTGTAAACAGCATCGATCATATCATGAATGATATCGTTAAAGTAACAATCTATATTAAAAACATTAAAGATGTAGATGCTATTGATGAAGTTTATAAAACAGTATTCACAAATTACCTTCCTACGCGTACAGTAGTTGCCGTTGCAGCTTTGCAAATGGATGCTTTAGTACAAGTTGATGTGCTTCTTTCACATGGCGAAGGTACGATTCCTGACGCACCACAATCAGGCGATTTAATTAAATTGACAAACAATACACCCAATGCTCCAATGAGCGCATTGTCTACACAAGCTGTTGCTTTTTCTCATTACAACAACCTATCAACTCAATTACCAATTGACCCTAAATCCGGTAGATTAGTAACTGGTGGCGTGAAAGAGCAAGCTGCACAAGCACTAAAAAATATCAAAGCTATTTTAGAGAGTATTGACGTTCCTTTTGACGATATCGTTAAAATCACTATCTTCCTTAAAAATTTCTCAGATATCGATGCTGTAAACGAAGTCTATACAACATTCTTCCCAGACTCCGCTATCGCTAGAGCAGTAGCTTATGTTCCTGCACGCACAGTTATTGCAGCAACAGCTCTACCAATGGATGCTTTAGTACAAATTGAAGCGGTAGTATCACACGGAGACGGTACTCCACCACAACTTGTTGAAGACAGACACGGATTAATCATTGAAGCAAACAATACAAAAAATGCTCCAATCAGTTCTTTATCTACACAAACAGTAGCCTTTTCTCATTACAACCATATTTCTGCTCAGTTGCCTATTGATTCAAAAACAGGCGAAATGGCAGTTGGTGGCGTAAAAGAGCAAGCTGCACAATGCTTGAAGAACATCAAAGAAATCATTGAAAGTGTCGACCATAAAATGGCTGACGTTGTTAAAGTAAATGTATTCCTTAAAAATATTACGGATGTTGATGCTGTAAACGAAGCTTACACAACATTCTTCCCTGAGGGCACTCCTGCTCGTACAGTAGTGGGTGTAGCTGCTTTGACAGGCGATGCTTTGGTACAAATCGATGCTGTTGTATCAAACGCTGAAGGAACACCTCCAGTAGCCTAAGAACCATTAAAAGTAGTTGAGAAAATTGTCTTAGCTGCTTTTTTTTTGCTATACTAGAGTGAAGATAGAGCCTAATAGATAATCAAACTGGAGAGGAAAATAATTATGAAAATAGAACACGTGGCAATATGGTCACCAGATATAGAAAAACTAAAAACCTTTTATGTAACGTATTTTGGTGCAGTATCAAATGATCGATACCAAAATAATAAAACGGGTTTTACATCTTATTTTTTGACCTTCAAAGAGGGTGCAAGACTTGAAATTATGCATAAAAAAACTATTCTATCCGCTAAACAACCAAACGAGGAGCACTTGGGCTATGCTCATGTAGCAATGAGCGTTGGAACAAAATCTGAAGTAACCAGGTTGACTAATCAGTTGAGAGATAATGGGTATCGCATTGTAGGTGAACCTAGAACAACCGGTGATGGCTATTTTGAAAGTGTCATCTTAGATCCTGACGGCAACCGAATCGAAATTACCTGCTAATAATATCAGTCATAAACAAAAAACGAGTCAGACGGACAAGTGAAAGATAAAAACGAGCCAACTAGTCTATAATTCCAACCAAACGAACAAGTGAACAGAAAACCAGTCTTCACTGGTCCATCCCGAGTCTGTTTTGGCCAACTGGGTTAATGCTTATCCTAAACTTGTCTAACTCTTCAAAATAAGGCAAAATATACTAAAGCATATGCTCAAAAGCACTAAAAAAATAGTAAGAATAAGGAGTTATACTATGAGGAGGTCATAGGAATCAATAAAACAATAGAAGATTATCAAGAATACGCAAGAAAAATAGGCAATAGAAAGGTTATTTACGATGCAGTTGCAACTAAATTTGATATCCAAAAAGCCCTTTACCCAGGATCTCATATAGATATCGCACCTTCTTTAGTCATACCCAACGTTATATACGTGGATAATTTTAAAGGGGCAATCAAATTTTTTAAAGATGTTGAAGAGATACAAAACTATTTAAACGAAAACAAAGATTACTCTAATCTAGCGAACTTAACATTTATCGGACAAGAGTACACAGAGCCATTAGAGATTGAAAAGGTTGATTTAATTATTTCTCAATATGCTGGTTTTGTTGGTCAAGCAACGAAACAGTATTTGAAAGTTGGAGGTATATTGCTTTGTAATGATAGCCATGGTGATGCAACGCTCGCGAAAATGGATAAAGATTTCCAATTTATTGGTGTAGTCACAAATGACAAGACAATCCAAACAATGAATGTGGAAAATTATTTTAAATTACCGAAAGATAGACCAATTGATTTAACAAGTGTTAAAGAGAAGATGAAAGGGCTAAACTATAAGTTGAAATCAGAGAATTACTTGTTTCAAAAAATCAAGTAAGCAATAAAGAATATAGGATAAAGAAATAAGAAAGGAAGATTAGATGAAAAAAACAGTAGCCTTTATTTGTGTGCACAATTCATGTCGATCACAAATGGCAGAAGGATGGGCAAAAAAATTAGGAAGCGACGTTATAGAAGCCTATTCAGCAGGGACAGAGAATTATCCTGAAGTAAAACCTTTAGCAATAGAAGTGATGGAAGAAGCTGAAGTAGATATGGGTAGTCACAAACCTAAATTAATATCTGATATACCAAAAGAGTTAGATATTTTGATAACAATGGGTTGTAACGTAGACTGCCCAACTATTCCTAGCAAATATAGAGAAGATTGGGGACTAGATGACCCTTCAGGTGGGCCAATCGAAGATTATAGACAAACAAGAAATACAATCAAAGAAAAAGTAGAACAGTTAATAAGTAGAATAGAAAATAGTGAACTTTAGACAAATAAAATAGATTTTTAGTAAGCAAAATAGCTAAGTTATAATGTAATTCAGATTAATCGAGTCCTAACGATTTCTAAAAAAAGACTAAAAAAAGTGAAAAATGGGTAAAATAAAATTAACCACGTGCTAAGATAAACAACCTATTTCTAGCCTGAATAGGTTGTTTATCTACTTAAAGCGACTAAGTGAGAGGAGTTCATGCTTATATGAATAAAAAACGAGCAAATGCCATTTTATTTCAAGGTGATTTGAATAAAAAACCGTATTTTGAAGGATGGTATTACAAACAAGTTTCAAATGATGGACAACAAATTATTAGCTTAATTCCGGGGATTAGCCTCAGTGAAACAGATTCACATAGTTTTGTACAATACATTATGACAATTCAAGAAGAAGAGGGTAAAAAAAGGACAGAAACAGGCTATATAAACTATCCGCTAAATGCTTTTGATTACCAAGAGGAGCCTTTTCAACTAAAAATCGGTCCTAATATTTTCACACAATCAAAAATAAAAGTAGATTTAAAAAATGAACAATTAACGTTAAATGGAACAGTTGAGTTCGGTAAATTTACTCCGATAGAACAGACTATTTTGACACCAACAATCATGGGCTTTTTTGCCTACTTTCCGTTAATGCAATGTTTTCACGGGATTGTAAGCATGAATCACTCCTTAAAGGGTTCGCTTACTGTTAATGAAGAAAAATTTGATTTTTCAGCTGGGAAAGGTTATATCGAGAGAGACTGGGGTACGTCTTTCCCACGTGAATACATTTGGATTCAATCGAACCATTTTGAAAATAATGAGACAAGCTTATTTTTCTCAGAAGCTCATATTCCTTTTATGAAAACCGCTTTTCAAGGCTTTATTTGTAATTTAGTTGTAGACAATAAAGAATACCGCTTTGCTACTTATCACGGGGATACATGCACAATTGATAAAATAGATGAACAACAAGTTACGATTCACCTAGAAAATAAAAAAGCCAAACTAAAAATTAAAGCTAAAATAACCAATCCAGGAGAACTAATCGCGCCTACTCTATCTGGTATGCAAAAAGTCATAAAAGAAGAATTAGGTGGTGCTGTACGAATAGATTTGTATTTAAAAGCAGAAAAGACGCATTACAAAGACGAAACGACTTCTGCCGGTATTGAAATAGTAGACCATACAGGAGACTAAAATTTTTTCGTTTAGGAAAACTACCTAAAAAGAGTAAATTAAAAACAGCTTAAACTAGTTTTTATCAACAACTAGTTTAAGCTGTTTTGATTGGAGAATGGTTCCTTTGAATTTATTTAATTGGGAAAGGAGTTTGTTCTCTGAGTGCTAGATAATTTTTCCTATATGGATGATCAGATTTCTCGCACCAAGGTTTAATGTGTCCACTATAATGAACCAAAGCAGGATTACTACGAGCTTCATCGTATTCTACTTTCCCAATTTTTGTTGGATGGTCTTTTTCACCTAATAAAATATAAGCTTGAGCATTCCATTTAGGATGTAAGATTAACCAACGATCGTGAAGAATAGCGTTTAAGGCGTCTTGATCATGAAATGTTAATGCCTCTTGATTTGTAGAAGCAAAAGTTAAGACTTGTTCTGATATTTTTTCAGCACGCCATTTTTCAATATCAATAATCATAACACCTGAATTAAAATAAATGTGACTTTTCGCGTCTATTTCCATAGCATCTAAGCGCTGATGAAAACCAGCATCCTCTACAGCAGCCAGCAACTTATCACCCAAATCAATAGCCCAAATATCTTCGATAGGCTGCAAAGCGACGATATCACAGTCTAAATAAATCGCTCTTTTAATATCCGTATGCTTTAGAAAGTTAGGAATAGCTATACGAAAATAGGCAGTTTTAGGGATTCGGTCACTTTCAACCATGGTATCAAACTCTTCTGTATCAATTTGTAAATAACTGATTGTAGCATTATACTCGTTTACCATTCGATTCAACATTTCTTTTGACACTAAAGCGATTTGGTCATCAATGACATAAAAATTAATAACAGTATCGCTTTTCTTCGTTTGCAAGAGAGATAAAAAAAGTGTAGCTAAATGTGGAACAAAGCCCTCATCTGCAGCAGAAATAATCGTTATTTCACCTTTATCAAACATAAGTTAAAACCTCCTTTTTTATTGGATTCAAAAAGATAGTTAGTGACTGCACTATTGACTTAACCTGATGCTAATAGCATATATAAGTTAACTTATATTAGCAAAGATAATGATAGTTTAATCAGAAATTTTATTCGAAAACCGCACACTAGTCGTCCATGGTAAAACAGACAGAAGAAATAAACAAGTTAAGTCCAAAAGAAGGTGCCACATTCTAATTAATGATAGGATAGTTAAAGGCCTTAAGGTTTTACTAGGAATTAAGAACACAAAAAAAGAAATGCTTGAATCCTTATTTTACTAAAATAAAAAAATAGAGTATGATAGTGAGCAGTTGGAATAGACCAATAGGATAAAAAAACTTAAACTAGTAAAAAAACTAGACTAAAAGTGAATGCTATTATATTAGCTAGACAGATATACCTAGTTTTGATGAAGACTACTATTTTCTCAAAAAAGATAAAAAGAAGTTGTTTAATCAGGCAGCGAAAAGTAAATCAATAATGAATCAAATCAAAAAGCTACAGAAAAAATTTTTGCTAGATGCTCAGTTACTCGTTTACCAAAACGTGTGGAGTAAGTATTGGATAAGTCATACTCAACTGGTTAAAAAAGTACCTTTATTAATCAGCAAACAAAAAAGGCATATTCCTTAATAAAAGGGCCTATCCTGATTAAGATTATTGAAGGACAGACTTATTTAGTCTAAGATAAGTAGGTTTAGAGGAGAAATCAGAAAGAAAAATAACAACAATACACCTGAATAATTCATAGATTTTTTCAAAAGCTACTTAATGTGTGTTGTAGCGCTACTTTTTATTTAATTTTCTTGCACCCTTTGGGTGTGAAAAAAGAACCCCAATCTGTTATGGTTAAAGCGACTAAACTAAACCATGAAAGGGGTTCTCTCAATGGCTACATTACACGAAAATCACTTAATTTTCAATTCTCAAATGTCAATCTCAAATAATGGAGGAAATCTTTCAACGGATTCCGGATTAATTTTGGCCAAAGAGTTCATGCACAAAATTAATTTTACAAAAGTATTAAAAGAAAAACTTAC
>JAGQHW010000036.1 GCA_020431645.1 Carnobacterium sp.
AATGAGACTAAAAACAGTTAAATTATTTAATTATTTAATAAAGAAAAAACATAAAAAAGTATTTACTAATGGAGTGAAAAAATGATAGCTTTCATAGCATGGACGCCTTTGCACATAATTAATATACTGAACACCAAGCAAACATATTATAGCGATATTAAAGCTGATTTGTATGTTTATGATGAATTTAATGGAGCACATCAAGTCTATCAAAACCTACTAAAAGAAAATGTTTTTCAGAATGTTTATCTAGTAGATTATAAGCAAATAGGCAATAAGTTTTCAAGTAAATGGAATGTCTTGTTCAATATTAACCGAATGATAAAATTAGATAAAAAAATTGACTATGATATTATTTTTACTCAAGGTGGTAATTACTTTTTGAAAATTTTATTTGGTCAAGCTAAAAAGAATAACCCAAATGTTGAGTTGAAATATATCGAAGATGGACTAGCTACTTACTTAGATGTTTCATTGCTAAACATATCAGCTATTAGAAAAAAAATAATGAATTTGATTAATCCTTACAGTATGTTTTCAGCAGAAATAACGGATTACTACTTATACGAACCTAAGTTAACTAATATTAAGCAGTCTCTTCATTTGAATCGTTTGCCAACGATAGATGCAGGAAGCATGCTGTATGAACAGTTAAAACGAATATTTAGCTTATCGCTAAATGAAACGAATCTTTCTAAATCTTTATTGTTTTTAGATCAGCCACTTGAAATAGGTGGTTTACAAATCAAAGAAGACCGCATCGTAAATCTATTAAAAAAATATACGCTTCATAAGAAGTTTATTGTTAAACTACATCCTCGTACAAATCCTAAAAGATATGGCGATGAGGTAGAAATAATGAATACAGATTTACCTTTAGAATTATGTTTTTTAGCCTATGATTTGAAAGATACAGTCATTGTCAGTTGTATTTCAACAGCATCTTTTACACCCCGTATGATATTTGGTTTAGAAAATAAAGTCATTCTTCTTTCAGAAATGGTCAGAAAAAACAGAGAATTTTCTACTGAAGATGAACATACCCAAAAAGTACTGGTAGGTGTATCCGAATTTCGTGAAAGATACCAAGCAAGTGGCTATCAGAATGTTCTCATGCCAGCAAATAAAAAAGAGCTTGAATTAATCTTAAAAGGAGAGTAACAATGGCATTAATAGAAAAATTGAAATCATCTAGCTTGGTGAAATCAAGTTTTTGGTATACGGTAGGTAATTTCTTTATAAAAGGTATTACGTTTATCACTATTCCAGTCTTCACGAATATTATGACAGTTGAAGAATATGGTTTAGTGAATAACTACACCGCAATTGCATCTATCTTTTCTCTTTTTGTAGGGTTAAGCTTGAACAGTGCTATAAATAATGCGAATTTTGAATTTAAAGAAGATATTAAAGGATTTATGTCTTCTACATTATTTTTGTCTACGATAAGTTTTGTAACATTTTTAATTTTAGGAAATGCTTATTTCATCTATCAAAATAGTTTTTTTGAATTATCTCAAATTATTTTCAATTTAATGATTTTCCAAAGTTATGGAAATTTTTTAATTAACTTCTTGTCTGCTTATTTCACAATAAACGTGCAATACTTTAAGTTCTTGGCTTTATCGATTTTGAGTACCTTTCTTAATATTGGTCTATCTTTAGTTATGATATTTACAGTTTTTAAAGCGGATCGTTATGTCGGAAGAGTCATTGGAAGTTCGGGAGCATTTATCGTAATTGGATTGCTAATTTATCTAGCAGTCATGTATAAAGGTAAAACATATTTTAATAAAGAATATTGGAAATTTTCTTTGAAAATTGCCATACCTCTTATCCCACACGCATTATCGAATATTTTATTAAGTCAATTTGATCGCATCATGGTCAATAGCTATTCTGGATCGTTTGATGCAGGTATCTATTCCTATATTTACAATTTAGGAGTAGTTTTAAATGTGATTTGGTCATCAACGAATAATGCATGGGTACCATGGTTTTTTGGTGAGATGGAAAAGAAAGATTATGAAAAAATCAAGAAGACATCTAATTATTATCTGTTATTGTTTGGTGCAGTTACGTTAGTGAGTATGTTATTACTTATTGATATAGCAAAATTAATGGCTCCACCAGAATACTTGGTTGGGATACCATTAATTATTCCTATTCTTTTAGGGTACTATTTTCAATTTTTATATAGTTTACCAGTTAATATAGAGTTTTTCGAGAAAAAAACAAGTTACATTGCAATAGGAACAATTGCGAGTGCGATGATAAATATGATTTTAAATATTATTTTTATTCCAATCTATGGATATATTGCTGCCGGATATACAACAGTTATTGCGTATTTCTTTTTATTTATTTTCCATTATCTCTTAGCAAAAAAAATAATAGGTAGACAACTATTTGATACAAAAATGATTGTTGCTGTAACGACTGTCATTGTCATAATATCTTTTTTCCTATTTTTCTTAACAGATTATATCATCTTGCGTTATGCTATGGTTGTTCTTTTACTAGCTGGATTATATTTTATCATAAAAAAAATTAGAAAAAGAAAATAAGAAATAAAAGATTAGGAGATGCTTTATGAAAATAGCAGTAATTGGACTAGGTTCGATGGGTAAACGTAGACTTCGTTTACTTACAGAGTTTTTCCCGGAAATAACATTAATTGGAGTCGATTCTAAAAAAGAGCGACAGGCAGAAGTAGAAAACCTTTTTAGCATTCGGACGTTTAAATGCTTACAAGAAGCGGTGGATAAGGAACAAATAGAGGCTGTTTGTATTTGTACGTCGCCAATTAGTCATGAGACTATTATCTTAGAGGCGCTAAAATCAGACTTACATGTATTTACTGAGATAAATTTGTTGAATCATTATTATGAAGATGCAATACAGTTAGCAAAAGAGAAAAACTTGCATTTGTACCTTTCTTCTACATTTCTTCATCGTCGTGAGATTAAATTATTTGAAAAAGCAATTGAAAAAGATTCAAAAGTAACCTATCGTTACCATGTCGGGCAATACTTGCCTGACTGGCATCCATGGGAATCGTATAAAGATTTTTTTGTAGCGAATAAAAAGACAAATGGCTGTCGCGAAATTTTTGCAATTGAGCTTCCTTGGCTAACAAAAGTTTTCGGGGATATTGTCTCTTTTGAGGTTCAAAAACAAAAACTGAGTACGTTAGATATTGATTATCCAGATAATTATGCTTTGATTGTCACACACCGTTCAGGTATCGTTGGAGCACTAAATGTCAATATTTTATCTCGGGTTGCGAAACGAGATTTAGATATTATTGGTGAAACAACTCAGATTTCATGGGATGGCTCTCCAGATGGCTTATATCAGTGGGATGAAACAGCTAAAGGAATGGTGAAAAAAGATCTTTATACAGGATATATGGATAATAAAAGTTATTCCAAAACCATTATCGAAGATGCTTATTTAGAAGAAATAAAAGAATACGTTTCTTTGTTAAGAGGAGAGATTACAAAAACAGTCTATTCTTTTGAGCAAGATAAGGAAGTTATTGAGTTGATTAATCAGTTTGAGGGGGATCTCTAATGAAAGTGATTTTTTTCGGACTTGGTTCGATTGGCCAAAAACATTATGAAAATTTAAAAATGATTTGTAAAGAAAAAGCGATTCCGTTAGAAGTATCGGCTTATCGCTCAAGAAAGGCGGATCATGTTGCTCCATCAGAGATTCGCATGATTTACAAGATGGATGAAATAGAAGATGATTATGACGTTGCTTTTGTTACGAACCCAACAGCTTTACATTTAGATACTTTACAAAAGATTAAAGACAAAGCCGCTTACTTTTTTGTGGAGAAACCTATTTTTGAAAAGGCGTATGGTATCGATGAATTTATTGGAAATAAAGATGCTTATTATATTGCAGCACCGCTACGTTACAAAGGAATTATGCTAGAATTAAAGCACTATCTAAAGCAACAAACAAGTTTAAATGCACGGGTCATTAGTTCGTCTTATTTGCCAAATTGGCGTAAGGATGATTACACGAAAAGTTATTCTGCTAACCCTGAATTAGGGGGAGGAATTGAACTGGATTGTATTCATGAATTAGATTATGTCATTGATCTATTTGGTTTTCCAATACAGTCAAAGGCCATGTATGGAAAGAAATCAGATCTTAAGATTCAATCGAACGATACAGCTTTATATTTATTGGAGTACAAAAATCAGTTCGTTGAGATTCACTTAGATTATTATGGACAAGTTTCACAAAGAAAAATTGAGGTCATCACAAAAGATGACTTAATTACGTGTGATTTTTTAACAAATACATTAACTTCTCGTAAATTTGGTCAACTGATAGCTTTAACAGAAGAGTCCAATCAAATGTATTTGAATGAACTAACTTACTTTATAGATAAAGTTTTAACGAATACAGAGAATAACAACACAATTGAACATGCAACTAACGTTCTAAAAATTGCCAAGGAGATAAATTAAATGACGATCTTATTTACGATTTGTGGAAGAGCTGGATCAAAAGGTTTAGCAGGTAAAAATTTAAAAACATTTCATGGTTACCCTCTAATTGCTTATACATTAGCTGCAATAGACTTATTCAAAGAACAATCCAATAATCAAGTAGACGTTGCATTAAATACGGATAGTGAAGATTTACAGGCAATGATAAAAGATTATCCAGGTATTTTGATGATTGAACGAAAAAAAGAGCACTCAACAGATACAGCTAGTAAGATGTCTGTTATTAGAGATACCTATTTACAAGCAAAGAAAATTAGCCAAGTAGAATATGATTATGTTATTGATTTAGACTTAACTTCTCCGCTTAGGACCGTTTCTGATATTTTTAAATTAATGAATAAAAAGGAAGAAAATCCTAATTTAGATGTTATTTTCTCAGTTGTAGATTCAAGACGTAATCCGTTCTTTAATATGGTCAAAGAAGAAGAGAATACTGTTTCTTTAGTTAATGCTTCAACGGTTACGTCTCGGCAACAAGCGCCAACTATTTACGATATGAATGCTTCAATGTATCTGTATGATCCAAATTTTCTTAAAGAAAACGACTATATTTTTAGTGGGAAATGCGGAGCAATTAAGATGCAGGATTATTTGGTTTTAGACATTGATTCAGAAGAAGATTTTAAATGGATGGAATATATTTACTTGAAATTAGTGAAAGAAGAACCAGGCCTTGCTGATATTTATAACCATATTTCTAAGATAGCACTATTTTATTCGAGTAAAAAAGTTTTAATTGATTTATAAGTAAAGCTGTCATTGAAATATAAAAATACAGAGAAAATAAACTTAAACAGGTGTTCATAAAATGACAAATAAAAAAGTTGATATCTTACATGTATTATTTGATAATGTAACTCAAAAAGAAATGTTAGTAGTCTTAATGAATCGTGTTAAAAAAAATAAAAAAACTTTTGTGGTGACTGCCAATCCAGAAATAGTCATGTATGCAAACGAACATCAAGAGTACATGCACTTATTAAAGCAAGCAAATTTTATTACAGCTGATGGTATAGGTATTGTAAAAGCATCAAAGATAATGAGTACACCGATTGTAGAACGAGTGGCGGGATACGATCTTATGCTGGATTTATTTAAGGAAGCTCATCTTTTGGAGAAAAGTATCTATTTACTAGGTGCTAAACAAGAAGTAATTGAAGCTACTGCAAAAAAAATTGAAACTGAACTACCTGGTATTCAATTAGTTGGATATGAGAATGGGTATTTTGAACTTTCGGATGAAATAGTAATGCGAAATGTTTTGAAAACTAATCCTGATATGGTTTTTGTCGGATTAGGTTTTCCAAAACAAGAAAAATGGATTGAACATTACCTTCAATTAGCCGATAAAGGATTGGTTATGGGTGTTGGAGGAGCATTTGATGCTTATACCGGTAAGGTAAAAAGAGCACCAGATTGTTTCATCAAAATGAACCTTGAATGGTTTTATCGCTTAGTAAAGCAGCCTTCTAGATTAATGCGAATGAGAGTTTTACCTAAGTTTTTAATATCTGTCTATGTGGAAAGTAAGAATCAGAAGAAAAGACGATAAATAAAGTAATTTTCTAAATGATATACTTCGGGCGATTATAAAGGAGAAGTAAAAAATGAAACTGGTGATATCCGAACAATCTGTAGTTGATTTGTGCGCAAAGCAATTAACAAATCTACTTGTTTTTGATGAAGAAAAAGAGATGGATAGTCTAAAAAAAGCAATTGAACAAGCGTTAGGAAAAGTAGAAAGAAATTTTAGTCAGAATAATATAAAATATTATTCTGAAGATAACATACCAATTTTTAATATTTACAATTCTGATCATTATGCTGTGTTTTTATATTATCTTTCAAATACCCTATGGAAAGTTGGTAATCCTTATTTCTTAGCAGATAGAGTTTATTATTTAAATAAAATAATGCATTCTGTTGATTTATTTTATGAAGTTGATTTACCAGATTATTTTGTTTTAAGTCATCCTGTTGGATCGGTATTAGGTAGAGGAAACTATTCAAATTATTTTTTCTTTGGACAAAATTGTACAGTGGGTGGTAATAAAGGCTTTTCTCCTACTTTTAAAGAAAAAGTCGCCATGCTTTCTGGTGCTAAGGTAGTTGGAGATACTTATATAGGTAAAAACTGTATATTGTCAGCCAATGCATATATAAAGGATGCAATTATTCCAGATAATAGCATCGTGTTTGGTAGTTCACCGAATCTGGTAATAAAAAATAAACCTAAAAATTACTTTGAAGCGTACTTTTCGAATTTATTTCATAATTTTTAACTGTCAGAAAAAAATACAAAGATGATTTTATTTATAATATTTATATGAAGAAAAGAGAACTAGGTAATATGATTAGTTAGATTTGTACTATTTTTTATTGAGGTTAATTACATTAATCCATACTTTACGATATAATAAGGCAAAGGATAAATAAAGAAAGGAATAAAAAGAATTATTAAGATGAGTGAGGTTAAATAAATGAAGGTGTTACAGGTAAATGCTGGGCTAGAAGAAGGTGGAGCAAAGACTCATATAATCTCCTTAATGAGTCAATTCCAAACTGATACAGTCGAATTATTGGTACTAGAAGAAGGGTCTGTTGCAAAAGAAGCCCGCTTAATAGGAATTACTGTTCACGTCCTAAATCAGCGATCACGCTATGACGTGACGATAGTAAACCGACTAGCTGACTTTATCACATCCAATCAGTTTGATGTAGTCCACACGCACGGAGCTAGAGCAAATCTTTTCCTAGCGTTGATTAAAAATAAAATTAGTTCAACTTGGGTAAGTACGGTCCATAGTAATCCTGTTTTAGATTTTATAGATAAAGGGTTAAAGGGTAAAGTTTTTTCTTTTTTAAATAATTGGAGTTTGAGAAAAGCAGATAAGCTGGTTGTTGTGACAGAAGAGTTAAAAGAAATTTTGATTCAAAAAGGAATATCTGAAAATAAAGTGTTTGTCATCTATAATGGTATTATTTTTGATAATAAATTAGTCAAAAATCAATCGCGTAATACAGACTTTACGATAACGTGTGTTGCGCGTCTACATCAGATTAAAGCACATAATTTTTTGTTTGAAAGTTTAGAGGCTAGTGGTCTAGTAGACTTCCATCTTAATATTGTCGGCGATGGAGAATTAAGATCTGTACTGGAAAAAAAAGTTAGTGCATTAGGTTTTCAAGAACAAGTCCAGTTTCACGGTGCGTTAGAAAAAAGACAGATAGAAGCACTCTTATACGGAACAGATATCACTGTTTTAGCCTCATCAAGCGAAGGATTTCCGTTAGTATTGTTAGAGTCAGCTAATCAAAGAGTACCTTTTATTAGCACTAATGTAGGAGATATAGCTAAATTAGTCCCAGATTCATCTTATAGTTGGCTTATAGATATCCATGATAAAAAGGCTTATGCAGCAGCTTTAAAAGAAGCTTTTATTTTATGGCAATCAAATAACTTAGCTGAAAAAGGTGAAAAATTATTTCAATTAGTGTCAAAAAAATATCCTTTAAAGAAAACATATTTAGAAACACTTAATGTGTACCAAGTTCAAGTATCAAAAAGTAATGAAAGGATTATTAGTTGATATTATTTTAATAAAGAAAAAAGTTTTTTATTCTTTATTCAGCTAACTTAAACTTGAAATTTACGTAAAATTAATAGAAAGATTCAAACTCATAAATAAATATAAAATGAATTCTGATTTTAATAAATTGTTTTCTTTAATCAATCTAGAAAAATTACTGAGTCTTATTCAAAAAAATTGATAAATACCAGAAGAAATTTAGTTTCTTTTACTATTTTCGATATTTAAGCACTATTAGTTTTTGACATAGTCCTATTATAAAAAAATATAAGTAAGAAAACTATTGATACAATAAACAAAATGAAATAAATAGATAAAAAGCAGTAGGAGGAAAGATTTATGTCCGAAACACGTTCAAGTATTAGAAATAAATCAAATGAAAAACCTAGAAAGAATAAAAAATGGCTAAAAATTATATTAGCATTGATAGTCGCTTTTCTAGTTATTTTTGGATTAGTTATTTGGAAGGTTTATAGTGATGTCGCTGGAACAACTGAAAAGATCTATAAAACAGTTGAGAATAAAGAAGAAGTGAGACAAAAACCTATTGATATTAATAAAAGTGAGTCATTCTCAATTTTAATGTTAGGTGTTGATACTGGTGAGTCTGGTCGAACGGATCAAGGTAGATCAGATACCATTATGGTAATGACAATAAATCCGAAAACGAACCAAACTAGTATTGTCAGTATTCCTCGTGACACGTATACAGAAATTATAGGTAAAGGTACAATGGATAAAATAAATCATGCCTATGCATTTGGTGGAACCGCTATGTCAATAAATACAGTTCAAAATTTATTAGATATACCAATTGATTATTACGCAGAAGTTAATATGCAAGGTATTCAAGATATCGTAGACGCAATTGGTGGCATCCAAATTATAAGTCCATTAAGTTTTTCTTTTGATTCCTATTCATTTACTGAAGGAGAAGCTACTCAGATGAACGGGCCTAAAGCACTAGCATTTTCAAGAATGCGACATGAAGATCCAGAAGGAGATTACGGTCGTCAAAAGAGACAACGCCAAGTGTTAGAGGCTATCGTAAAGAAAGCAGCTACTTTTTCGACTATTACTAACTATAAAGATGTTTTAGGTACTATGGAAAACAATTTAAAAACAAACTTATCGTTTGAAGATATGATAGATATCTTTAGTAAATATCGTTCTGCTACTAGTAAAATTGAACAGATTCAATTAGAAGGAACTGGAATTATGTTGAATGAAATTTCGTACCAACAAATTTCAGATCAAGAACTGGAACGAGTTTCTAATTTATTAAAGGAACAACTTAAAATAGAATAAAGACAAAGGAGAGGCAACTATTTTAAGAGTTGTCTTTTTTTGTATGGAATTCAATCTAAGCGGAAGATTTTAAGTAAAAAACCGATTAAGATTGTTATTTATCTCGTTGTATATTATGATTGTAAAGAAAACAAGTCACTAATAAATACAAATCAAAGGAGCGTTTAAATGGCCATACTTGTTACAGGTGGAGCTGGATATATCGGAAGCCACACAACCGTTGAATTATTAAATGCAGGCTATGAAGTTGTGATAGTAGACGACTATTCAAATAGCAAACCAGAAGTATTAAATCGCATCAAAGAAATTACTGGGAAAGAATTTCAATTCCATGAAGTAAATATCTTAGACAAACCAGCGTTAGAAAAAGTGTTTCAATCTTATGACTTAGAAGCCGTGATTCACTTTGCAGGCTACAAAGCGGTGGGCGAATCAGTTGCGAGGCCACTAAAATATTACCATAATAACTTAACAGGTACCTTTGTCTTAGCAGAGTTAATGGAACAATACAATGTAAAAAAAATGGTCTTTAGTTCCTCAGCAACGGTTTATGGTATGAATAACACTTCACCATTGACAGAAGACTTGCCATTAAGCACAACCAATCCGTATGGAACAACTAAAATGATGATTGAACAAATCTTACAAGATGTCTATAAAGCCGATAATACTTGGAGCATTGCGCTGTTGCGTTATTTTAACCCGATTGGAGCTCACGAAAGTGGTCGAATCGGTGAAGATCCAAATGGCATACCAAATAACTTAATGCCTTTTATCACACAAGTAGCGGTTGGTAAACGCGAGGCATTAAGTGTTTTTGGCAACGATTATGACACACCAGATGGCACAGGTGTGCGTGATTATATTCATGTTGTTGATTTAGCTAAGGGCCATTTAAAAGCGGTTGAAAAAGTTCTAGAGACACAAGAAATCCAAGCTTATAACTTAGGGACAGGTACAGGCTATAGCGTTTTAGATGTTGTGACTAATTTTGAAAAAGCAACCGATCAAAAAGTTCCTTATATGATTATGGAAAGACGTCCAGGAGATATCGGAACGTGTTATTCGGATGCAACAAAAGCAGCTAAAGAACTGAATTGGACTGCAACGCATGATTTGAAAGAAATGTGCCGCGATTCGTGGAAATGGCAATCAGAAAATCCAACAGGCTATGAATAAGTAAACGAATAGTAGAATAGAAAAAAGACAGTGGCAACTTGTCAACTGTCTTTTTTACATAAATACTCATTGGAGGAGCTCACATGCAAAAGGTTAGAAAAGCTGTCATTCCAGCAGCCGGATTAGGAACGCGTTTTTTACCCGCAACAAAAGCAATGGCTAAAGAAATGTTGCCTATTGTAGATAAACCAACAATTCAATTTATTGTAGAAGAAGCGATTGAATCAGGAATTGAAGAAATATTAGTGGTAACAGGTAGAGCTAAACGTTCGATTGAAGATCATTTTGATTCAAATTTTGAACTAGAAAAAAATCTAAATGATAAAGAAAAATGGGATTTATTGAAATTAGTCGAAAGTACAACTAAAATCAAATTGCATTTCATCCGTCAATCTTATCCTAAAGGTCTAGGTGACGCTGTCCTTCATGCTAAAAGTTTTGTCGGAAATGAACCGTTTATTGTTTTATTGGGCGATGATATGATGAAAGACGAAGTACCCTTAACAAAGCAATTGATGAACCGTTATGAAGAAACGGGCTCATCTGTACTGGCAACGATACGTGTACCGTACGAAGAGACATCAAAATATGGCATTGTTGATCCGGCTAAAAAATTGTCAGAAGGCTTGTATGAAGTCAATCAATTTGTTGAAAAACCAAAGGCTGAAGATGCTCCAAGTGATTTAGCGATTATTGGCCGTTATTTACTAACGCCTGAAATTTTTGAGATGCTAGAAAAACAAGAACCAGGAGCCGGTAATGAAGTGCAATTAACCGATGCGATTGAAGCTTTAAATAAGACACAAAAAGTTCTAGCTTATGAATACAAAGGCATTCGCTATGATGTTGGCGATAAATTTGGCTATATGACAACCAGTATAGAATACGGGCTAGAACACCCTGAAGTAAAAGACAATCTAAAACAGTACTTGATTCAATTAAGCAAAGAATTACGTGCGACAGAGTAAAATAAAAATGCAGAGCATAGTTAAGAATAATGGTTGTACAACATTTAACGTTGATGAGTAAAAAATGGTTCTATAATATTTAGTGTTGGTGAATAAAAATCACTTGCACTATTTTTTTATAAAAAAATAGAAACAAGTGAAGATTTCCGTTAGAATAAAGGTAAGCGCAAAATGAAACGGTATCTAGCTATGACAAATAGCCCTTGCTATAATGTCTTTAACTAGTGTTGCATAAACATAGCTTGATTGACCTCATTTCTTGTTTTTTTGAAAAAAGACAAAAAAAGGGAGTGCTTGCGCAAAAGATGACTAGTTCCAGAAAATTTTGCTTATTTAACTGATTCCAATTACCGACTGACACCCTTTCTTTAAGGGTTTAAGTTGGTATCAAAAGGGTAAACCATTCTTCTGCCGGTTGAAATAGCAAGTAACGAAAAAATCGTTTTATTTGGAAAATAGACTGCTTACTCTTTGTTTTCAACTTAATCAAATAGGTTAATAAGCTTGCAATCATTGCTAAAATCAATTGATTGACAACCCCTTTTTCACTTCTTGAAAAAAATTTTTTGATTGTCATATGTTGCTTAATATGCTTGAAAAACAGTTCTATTTGCCAACGTGCTTGATACATTTCTGCAATGTCAGTAGAGGAGCAGTCAAAACGATTTGTAATAAATTGAAGCGTTCTTCCCTTTTTATCTTGAACGGTTACTAAACGAAATCTAGACGTTAGATAGTTCTGAGCACCTAATGCGACCATTTGGTCGCTGAGAATGGATTCACTTTTGGAAGCTACTAATGGTTCTAAAACGTGAACTTTTGTATTCTTTTTGATTCTTGTCACAAAGAAGTAGCCCTGCCAGTGCATCGTATCTAATCGCTTAAAATCAAGGTATCCACGATCAAACACATAAGTCGCTTCGGGTTGATTGACCAATACTTCTAATTGATTTGTATCGTGCTCGACAGCGTTAGTCAATGTAAATTCATCTGGATAAAGATGTTCGTTGTCCATAAAACAAAGTTTTAAGTGAAGCTTGACTCCTGACTTTGTTTTACGAAAATCAGCCCATTGATAAAGATTTTGGTTGAGTGAAAACGTCGAAGAATCGATTAGATAGAGACTATTCCGTTTCGTCACGGGCCTTTTATCCTTAACTTGACTGACCAGTTGACTAAAAATAGCTAAAAGAATCTCTGAATCTATTTTTGAGAGAGTTCTAGAGAGTTGGGAATAACTGATACTAGTCATGCCCATTTCTTTTTGAAGTTCTTTCGAAACAAAAGCCGCATCCATCTCTCTGAGACTTTCTTTTTCGTCATTGATTCCATGAAGAAAAAGTTGAAGAGCTTGGAAGAAACTAAGTTTCTTATAGTATTTATCAAAGTCCCCAATCTTTTTTTGAATAGGGCTCGGTAAACAATCTAACTTAATTGAAGAAAACCATTTATTAAAAGCAGAATTTGGTTTATACTTATCCATGTATTTAGTCCTTTTTATTGGTCTTGGATGAGTCATCTGAGTTCAGTATAAAGGACTTTTTTGTCTATTGGAATAATATAAGCAAATTTGTGAAACATATAATGTTTCATGCAACACCCGTGAGTTCAAAAGAGTTATTTTAGAAAGAAAAGCTGAATATCTTCGTTTTGAATATGAATCGTCTCAATTAAAAAGCAATACGATTGTTTTTATTCAATATAAAAATATAGCTTTTATTTTAGTTAAGTAGTTTTCAAAAGCCTCCGTTGCTAAAGTCCATCAGGCAAAAAGTACATGAAATTGAAAAAGCTATTAGCAATTAGTTTCAGAATATTCCAAGAAATCTATTCAACTCATTGACTTGCGATTGTAGAAAAAAGTTTTCTAGCTATGAATAAATGAGTAACCTTAATGATCTTGACATTTAATTCGCTAATCCAAGAACGCTTTTGCAACGTGCTTTGAACGAACATTACGATAGTTGCTTCGAAATAAAGGTTTTCCAAAAGAAATGAACTGTAATCTAGTCAGTCAATATTTTATCTCTACAGCTGTTCAAGAAAAAATGAAATCCCAAGAAAATCATTGTATTACTAAACACCTTGAAAGTGTTTTTGAGCTACATCGACGAAGGAGTATTATTTAGTTCAAAATGACAAATAATAATTAATAAAAATTTTTTAAAGAATAGGTTAACAAATATAACAAGTAATGTGCTAAAATGATGAAGTATCAATTTAAAATCAAAAATACTGGCTAATTAAAAGATTTATGTAGGAGGGAAATATGGAAGAAGAGATTAGTTTAGCGGAGTTAGTCGCTATTTTAAAGAAAAGAATGACCGTGATTGTAAGTGTAGGGTTAATAATGCTAATTTTAGCAGCTATCTTTACATTTTTTATCTCTACGCCAAAATATAGTTCAACTACACAAATATTAGTTAATCGTAAATCAGAGTCAGCCGAAAGCATTCAATTAACAGATATCCAAATAATTAATAAATATAATAATGCTATAAAAGAGCCAGTAAGTCTAAATCAAATTAAAGATAAATTAGATTTAGACTTAACAACTACTGAACTTTCCGACAGAATTAATATCTATACACAAGATAATACACAAGAGTTTTCGGTATCTGTCATAGATGAGAGTCCAGTTATTGCAGCTAAAATAGCCAATGAAGTAGCCGCTACTTTTCAAAATCAAATTGGCAATCTTATGAATATTGAGAATGTAACGATTGTTTCTAAAGCTATCCCAAAAGATGAACAAATTTCACCAAATAATCTTTTAAACTTAGTGGTTGGTTTATTTGTAGGTTTTGTGCTAGGTGTTGGAGTAGCCTTTTTATTAGAAATTATAGACGAACACATACTTGATTATCGTTTATCACAGAAGTAATAGGTTGTATAGAGCTTGGCAGTGTTTTAAATATTTCTGGGCCAGAGTTGGCTTCAAAATTAGACCTATAAAATAAAATAATGCGATAAAATTTCTGAGTAGAGTATTTTGGTGGAAAATATATTTAATAAATAAACTAAAGTAATTGATGAATGCATAGACGAACCTTTAGCAATGGCTCGTGTATCGTTGCTGCAGTGATTACTCTAGACTTAGTCAGACTAAGTTATAAAAATGATAGCTGGATAAATGAAAAATAAACTATTTTACAATAAGTAACAGCTGGTAAAGAAGCATAGATAAAAAAGTACCCCCTGATCCTATTTTCAGATCAATAAATTCAGAATGCAGATGAATTTATGGAAGATATCTTAGCGAATAAGATTTAGACTATTAATGAGTCCAACCAGTGCCTTATGGTAGAAATACCGATTATGACTGATCTAGTATTTATAGTTTTTTTATTTTTTGAATTACTAAAATTTCGCGTTACACTGTTTAATTGTTTATCCAGAACGTAATCAGTGATATTAAACAACCCAGATACCCCTCTAGATTTAAATATAAAAGGTTACAAGTCCAAGGAATAGTTAATAGTCATGTTGGTAATTACGGTAGGAAGATTAAAAAAATTCATAAACAACTATTTAAAAAAATTGAGTTAAAGGTGAGGTCATTACTACCCTATTACCTAGACTCATTAAGGGTTCAAAATTCTTAGGACTATTTTAACGAAAGAGAAGTGAAAGTAATGAGTAGAACAATAAAAAGAAGTGTTTTAATTGGATACGATAGTATGGCTATTGTGTTATCAGCTATTATGACCTATTACTTTCTAAATCCGTACATAGGACTATCCTTTGAGAATCTATCGTCACTCGTTGGATTAATTATTTTTATTTATTTAGCGATAGCTGTTTATTTTAATTTATTTTCTAAAATTAATCGCTTTATGAGTATCAAAGAGTCACTTACCATCGGATTATGTGTGTCAACTGCATACGCCTTGTCGGCTGGTATCTATTTAATGATTGGGCAATCTGTCAGCTTTCGTTTTATTTTATTAGGCTATCTCTTTTCGGTCTCTTTGATTATGGGCAGTCGAGTCGGATGGCGTATTTACCATGAGCATCATTACCGTAAGTTGAATGCCCACCGAATTGAACGCCAAGTACCGACCCTAGTTATCGGTGCAGGTCATGGCGGCAGTATTTTAATTAGAAGTTTAAAAAGAAATGATACGGATGTTAAGTTAGTAGGTATAGTAGATGATGACCCCTCTAAGCACAGTATGCTGTTATGTGATGTGCGCGTTTTAGGTCAAATAGCCGATATTCCGATATTGGTTAAAAAATACCATGTAGAACAAGTAACGATTGCAATCCCTTCATTAAACCCTAAAGAATACGAGCGTATCTTGGATTTATGTAACCAAGCAGATGTAGCGGTTAAACAGATGCCTTCTATTGAAGATGTCTTACGAGGTAAATTGTCGGTTAGTCAGTTTAGAGAAATCGATGTGGTTGATTTATTGGGACGTGCAGAAGTGAAATTAGATATGCAACAAATTTCAACTAAATTAGTCGGCAAAACGATTTTAGTTAGTGGTGCTGGTGGATCCATTGGTTCCGAAATTTGTCGTCAAATAGCGCGTTTCTCACCAGCACGAATTATTTTATTGGGTCATGGTGAAAATTCTATTTATCTAATTGATAAAGAATTAAAGAATGCATTTGGGAAAACGATTGAGATTGTGCCTATTATTGCAGATATTCGTGACCGTAAACGAATTTTTCATATTATGGAAGAGTACAAACCAGCACGAGTCTACCATGCAGCAGCTCATAAGCATGTGCCGATGATGGAATACAATCCACGTGAAGCGGTAAAAAATAATATCTATGGGACAAAAAATATGGCGGAAGCAGCAAAATCTGCCGGCGTTGGTAACTTTGTAATGATCTCAACGGATAAAGCAGTTAATCCCCCGAACGTTATGGGCGCAACGAAGCGAATTGCAGAAATGATTGTGACAGGTTTAAACGAACCAGGAAAAACGAAGTTCGCAGCAGTCCGTTTTGGAAATGTCTTAGGTAGTCGTGGGAGCGTTGTGCCGTTATTCAAAGAACAAATTAAGAATGGTGGTCCTGTAACGGTAACCGATTTTCGAATGACGCGTTACTTTATGACGATTCCTGAAGCCAGTCGTTTGGTGATTCAAGCAGGAACTTTAGCCCAAGGTGGAGAAATCTTTATTTTAGATATGGGAGAACCAGTGAAAATATATGATTTAGCTAAAAAAGTCGTTAAATTAAGTGGCTTTACAGAAAAAGAAATTCAAATTACTGAGACTGGTATTCGACCGGGTGAGAAACTCTATGAAGAATTAATGGTGGATAGTGAAAAAACAACTGAACAAGTTTTTGAAAAGATATTTGTTGGAAAAGTAACCGATATGACTATTGATACAGTAATGGAATTTGTGGAGCATTTGGATAGTTGTACGATTGAAGAACTGAGAACAGAAATCATAGCTTTTGCGAATGAAAAGAATGAATTACCTAATATTAATACAAAAGAGGTTACTTCAAAAAAAACAAGGTCAAAAGGAGAATTTATCGATGTACAACAAGTATATTAAACGTTGGCTTGATTTCTTTTTAGCATTAATAGGATTAATTATTCTATCACCTGCATTCTTATTTATCATTATTGCCATAAAACTAGATTCAAAAGGACCTGTTTTATTTAGACAAGAACGAGTCGGAAAGAATAAGAAAATATTCAAAATTTATAAGTTTCGAACAATGAAAATTGATACGCCTGATGATGTCCCAACTCATCTATTAGAAGATCCTAATTTTTTTATTACACGTTTTGGAAAAATATTAAGAAAAACGAGTGTAGATGAACTACCTCAAATACTTAATATTTTAAAAGGGCAAATGAGTATTATCGGTCCAAGACCCGCACTGTGGAATCAATATGATTTAATACGAGAAAGAGATAAATACAAAGCGAATGACATTTATCCTGGACTAACAGGTTGGGCACAAATAAATGGTCGAGATGAGTTATCTATTCAAAAGAAAGCTTTGTTGGATGGAGAATATGTAAAAAAGCTGAGTTTCCTATTTGATGTTAAATGTTTTATCGGTACCATATTAAGTGTTGTCCATCTCGATGGAATTGTCGAAGGTAAAGCTGATAATACTGAGTGTAAAGAGGTATATAAAAATGACTAAAAGTATCTTAATTACAGGGGAAACGAGCTATATTGGAAATCAATTAGCAGATTGGTTAGCTAAAGAACCTGGGGAATACAAAGTAACAAAAATATCCGTTAGAGATAATAAATGGAAAGAATTTGATTTTTCTAATTACGGTACTATAGTTCATGTTGCTGGAATAGCGCACCAAGACACAAAAGCTGATCAAGAAGAGTTATATTATAAAATTAATACTGACTTAACAATTAATCTTGCAAATAAAGCTAAGTCAGAAGGAGTTAAACAGTTTATTTTCATGAGCAGCATGATTGTTTATGGAGCAAGCAATAGAATTGGTGAGAAAAAGATAATAACTAAAGATACTGTTCCTGCGCCAATCAATTTTTATGGAAATAGTAAACTCAAAGCAGAAAACGGGATATTACCATTACAATCTGAAATGTTCAATGTTGCAGTTGTACGTCCACCTATGATTTATGGAAAAGGATCAAAAGGAAATTACCCTCTATTGGCTAAGTTCGCTAAGATAACCCCGGTTTTCCCCAATATTGATAATGAGCGAAGTATGCTTCACATAGATAATCTATGTGAATTTTTAAAAATTATAATTGATGAAAATCAGTTTGGATTATTTTTCCCTCAAAATAAGGAATATGTAAATACTAGGAATTTAGTTTTGACAATTGCAGAGATTCATGAAAAAAGCATAAAAATAACTAAGTTATTTAACCCCTTGATTAAGATGTTCATAGGGAGGGGAATAATAAATAAAATATTTGGTGACTTAATTTATGATAAATCTATGAGTGATTATGTGGATTTTGATTATCAGATTAGATCATTTAATGAATCTATAAAATTAACGGAGGATATTTAAATAAATGGACAAAAATAAGTATAGCGTTTTGATGTCAGTCTACTGTAACGAAAACCCAGATTTTTTTATAGAAAGTATAGAAAGTATGCTGAAACAAACAATTAAACCTGATGAAATAGTAATTGTGAAAGATGGACCATTGACTGTTGAACTAGATAATATAATAGATCTATATGTTGAGAAGGAAAAAAGTTTGTATACAATTATTTCTCTAGAAAGAAACCAAGGATTAGGTTTAGCATTAAACAAAGGATTAGAAAATTGTAGAAATGAATTAGTTGCAAGAATGGATACTGATGATATATCATTTGAAAACAGGTGTGAATTACAACTAGCAGAATTCAAAAAAAATTCAAAATTAAGTATTAATGGAGCATGGACTAATGAATTTTTTGATGATCCTTCACATATCGTTACTTCTAGAATTGTTCCTGAAACTCATAAAGAAATAAAAAGGTTTTCAAGAAGGAGAAGCCCGTTTAATCATCCTACTGTTATGTACAAAAAATCTGCTGTATTGGCAATAGGTGGTTATCGTGATATATTAAGAAAAGAGGATATTGATTTATTTGTTCGCATGATACATAATGGATCTATTTCAATGAACATACCTCAACCACTTTTATACTATAGATCCAATAAAGATAACTATAAGAGAAGAAAATCATGGACTAACTGTAAAAGTTATATTTTTGTTATATATAGTTTTTGGAAAGCTGGTTATTCAAGCATCATAGATCTTGTTATAGTAACATTAGGACAAATTGGAATGTATATTACACCAGTATGGGTGATAAAAATAGTTTCTGATTCAGTTCTTAGAAAAAAATTAAAGAAATAATAAATATATAGAGGATGTAAATTTTAAGTTAGTCACTTAAGTTAAATAAATGTTCTAACAGAAAAGAAAAAGCTATATTCCTAGGAGTTCAGTTGTTTACTTTCTTAGAACAAAGAATATTTTGCATTATATTTAGGGAAACTTTATTGGACCTATGAATTAACCCCCTAGAATTGGTGTAGTGTTGCCTTGAGGTAACTATAAATAATATTTTTTTATGAAGATTATTGTTTGTGGATTTGGATGGTGAATATGGTTTTAATTTTTGAAAATATAAAGATATCAATAGTTGAAATGAAAATTATAGAAGATTCCTGTATAAGAAAAGATAGATGGCATTATTTTAGTAATCAAAAAAATATTTAAGTTGATGTTTGCGAATAGAGTTATAACTAAGCATAAGTACTCATATAATAATACAATTTAGTTACCTATCACTCTTTAGCACTAAATTAAGTTTTTTAAAAATTTTGAGAAAGTAGAGGATAATAATGAAAAATAGAATAGAATTAGTAGCATTAATAATATTTTCGATCGGAATATCGTCAATATTTTTACAATTTTTTTCTTCATTTTTTTCTAATTTAATATCTCCTTTGATAATAATTAGTTTATTCATGTATTATCTAGTAGACAGTAAAATGAAAAAAAATCATATATATATGTTAATAGTTACTTGTCTGCTTAGCTTAAATTTTTTTGTTAGTATTATACTAGAGCACAATGATGTTAATATTGCCATTAATTTTTTTCTAGTTTTAATCTTTATGGTTTTAGCACTAACAGTCAAGATAAACAGACGAATGTTAAAAGTTTTTGTTATACTCGTTTCAATATTCGTTGTTTTCTTATACTTTTTAGAATTTTACTATATGTTTAATGGTGATTTGTGGATTACGGATAGAATTTTATGGAAAATTAAAGGTATTGGTGATGTATACACCTATAATAATCTTTTTTTTAGAGTACAAATTAGAGGTAATTCCTTAATTCCTATTGCATATTTTATTACTTATAATTTTTCAGATTTAAGACATCAGAAAAAGATTCTCGTTTTTTTGTTTGGTGGTATAGTAATTGCGGGAAATATGATGTATCTCCTTTCAATTCTTTTCTTTTTAGTATTAAATATAGTTTATTTTAATATTGATAAAGTTAAACGATTCAAACTACTACTCATTGTTTTATTACCGACTTCTATAGCTATAGGTTTTAGTTATTTTATGAAATTAATAAAAATGAAAACTGAATCTTCTCTACCAATAAGACTTGATCAAATTAATGTTTTAATCAATGATATGTCAAATAGTAAGATTTTTTTTCTGTTCGGTAAAGGTTTAGGTAGTACATTAGAGCATCCGATTACTCCATTTAGAGATTATACAGGTGCTACTTATTTTGAGTTACAATCTTTATATATATTTAATCAATTGGGACTATTGATGTTTTGCATGTTTATAATTATTGTTATATATCTTATAAAAGAGAACATGTTCAAAAAGAAA
>JAGQHW010000037.1:0-9976 GCA_020431645.1 Carnobacterium sp.
TTTCACTTGTTTCTATTTTTTGTAAAAAAATAGTGCTAGTGATTTTTATTCACCAACACTAAATATTATAGAACCTATTGAGTTAACTGTGTACAAAGATTCTGATTTAAGGTAAATTGAACGAGAGGGTTAAGCGGTTGAAAAAAGAGTGATAAGTGGGTATCAAAAATTGTTGTTTGAAAAATGAGAAGGAGGATGAAAATGGGTTTATCATTATTTAATCTAGTAGATATCTTACTTTATTTTATACCAATAGGTTTGTTTTTTGTTTTTAGTAGAAGTATTGATCGCCATTTTAGAAATCGGCAAACTAAGATTAAACTTGTAGATTTGATGATTCCTTATTTGATGGTTGGTATCCAGATACTAAGTATTCGAACATTTAAACTATCTATTTTTCCTTATTTTTTAATTTTCTTATTCAGTTTAGGAATAATAATTGCTGTTCTTATAGCCTATAAAAAAGGAGAAATTAGTTATAGTAAATTTTTTAAAACGTATTGGCGTTTTGTATTTCTTTTTTCATTCTTAATGTATTACTTTTTAGTGGTAGCTAATATTATAAATAAACTACTAACTTCTTAAGTAGCAAAATGGTTTTATACGCCGTTTTGCTGCTTTTTATTTTTCATACGAATATGTTTGTTACTTCCTTATTTTTTCTATTGCTAGTATCTATTAAGGCAACGAACTCTCACTCATCTTAATCTATATTTTTTTGAAATATATCTGTTATTTGTGGTGGAAAGTGGGGCAATATGGTAGACTAAAGCCATCTATAGATAGTGGGGTGAGTATAGACATGTTACTAGGTGAGTATAAGCATAATATTGATGCAAAAGGTCGTTTAATTATGCCAGCTAAGTTTCGAAATGATTTAGGAGTAACGTTTATTTTAACTAGAGGTTTGGATGGTTGCTTATTTGGTTATCCTAAAGATGAGTGGTCTATACTTGAAGAAAAATTGAAGCAACTTCCATTAGCAAAAAAAGAAGCTCGAGCATTTATACGATTTTTTTATTCAGCGGCAGCAGAGTGTGAATTAGATAAACAAGGAAGAATCAATATTCCTCAAACCTTAAGAGAATATGCAGATTTAGATAAAGCTTGTTACATTATAGGCGTATCTGATCGTGTAGAGATATGGAGCGAAACAAAATGGCATGTTTTTTCAACTGAAGCAGAAGAATCATTTGATGAGATTGTTGAAGATATGGGTGGTTTTGGATTCTAAAAATAAATAATAACGTTAGTATAGAAAGAGCTAGGTGGGGGAAAAATGTCAGAATTTAATCACGAAACAGTCTTGCTCCATGAAACAGTAGACAAATTATCTATTGTACCGGATGGAATATATGTTGATTGTACATTAGGAGGAGCAGGTCATAGCGAATACTTGCTTTCTCAATTAAATGAGAATGGACATTTATACGCTTTTGACCAAGATATAAGGGCTATTGAAAATGCTGAAATTCGTTTAGCAAACTATGTAGAAAAAAATATGGTTACGTTTATCAAATCAAATTTTCGTTTTATAAAAGAAGAGCTAAATGCTTTAGGAGTACTAGAAGTAGATGGAATATTTTATGACTTAGGTGTCTCATCTCCACAACTAGATGAAGCCCAAAGAGGTTTTAGTTACCATCAAGACGCTCCTTTAGATATGCGAATGGACACAGATGCCCCATTAACAGCTAAAGAAGTCGTTAACTCTTGGGCTTATCAAGATTTAGTAAGGATTTTTTATCGATATGGTGAAGAAAAATTTTCTAAAACTATTGCACGAAAAATAGAAGCAGCGCGTGAAGAAAAAACAATTGAAACGACTAGTGAATTAGTTGAAATTATAAAAAGTGGTATTCCAGCGCCAGCTAGAAGAAAAGGTGGTCATCCTGCAAAACGAGTTTTTCAAGCAATAAGAATTGCTGTAAATGACGAGTTATCTTCAGTAGAAGATTCGCTTGAAGAAGCGATTGGCTTATTGAAAGTAGGAGGCAGAATTAGTGCTATCACATTTCATTCATTAGAAGACCGAATTGTAAAGTCAATGTTTAAAGAATACGCTAAAGGTCAAGAAACACCAAGGGGACTACCAGTTATTCCAGAAGAATATTTGCCCGAATTAAAATTAATCACTCGAAAACCAATACTGCCAAGTGAAGCTGAGTTAGAAAAAAATAACCGAGCCAGAAGTGCAAAATTAAGAGTAGCAGAAAGACAAAAGAAATAGAAGCTTCATATAGAGGTTAGAAAGGAAGTTATCTAAATGTCGTTAAATAGTAATTTAGCTAGAAAAGTCGAAGTAGAAATACCTCTGCAGTCACCATTTACTATACCAGAACAATCAACCGAGATAGTGCATAAACCGATTTCTAAAAAATCACTTGCAACAAGAGTAGAAAAAATGTTAATAGGTACTATTATGGCTATAGCTTTTACCTTAATTGCAGTTAGTATTTCTTTAGAAATTAACATAGCAAGTACGAATAGAACACTACAGGATACAAAAGCATCCATTCTAAGTACAACGACGATAAACAATAATTTGCAACAAGAAGTGCAAGAACTATCTAGATATGATAGGATTTATAAAATTGCTAATGAACAAGGATTAAAAATGAATGAAGTAAATGTAAGGAATGTTATTAAATGAAAAATAAAAGTCCTTTTAAAAACAGAAAAAATATGACAATTTTACTTTTTTTCCTTGCTGGATTAACTTTTATGGTATTTTTGGGACGTTTTGCTTATATTATGGTAAAAGGAGAAATTAACGGAGAAAATTTATCTCAAAATGTTAACAATCTCTATACAAGAAGTAGTGTACTCGAAGCAAACAGGGGAGCCATTTATGATGTCGGTGGTAATCCTATTGCTGTAGACGCTACTTCTTATTCATTAATCGCTGTTTTAACAGATAAGTGGTCTAATACACCTGAAAATCCTTTGCATGTAGTAAACAAACAAAAAACAGCAGTAGCTTTAGCTAAGCATATTTCTATGAGTGAAGCTGAAATTTTAAAAAAATTAAACCAAGAAAACTTAAGTCAAGTTGAGTTTGGTTCTGCTGGTAAAAAATTATCTTACGATATTAAATCATCAATTGAAAAAGAAAAATTACCAGGAATTATTTTTAATGAAACACCAACTAGATTATATCCAAATGGTATCTTTGCTTCACACATTGTTGGCTATGCTGAACTACCTACAGATAAAAATGGTGAACCAAGTTCAAATTCGTCTAATGACGATTTGGTTGGCTTAATGGGTATAGAACAATCCTATAATGCTGAATTGACTGGTAAAGATGGAACAACTGAGTACCAGAAAGATAACTTTGGGTATGTTTTGCCCAACTCTACTATTAAATCTACAAATCCGGTAGATGGCAAAGATATTTATTTAACTTTAGATAAAAGAATGCAAGTCTACTTAGAAAGTATCATGACTGAAGTCAATGATAACTATCAACCTGTTGGAATGACCGCTACACTAATGAATCCAGAAACGGGTGCAATTATTGCTGCCTCTCAAAGGCCTTCGTTCAACGGGACAACTAAAGAAGGAATTGGCGATTTGTGGCAAAATTTATTGGTAGAACAAACTTTTGAACCCGGCTCAACAATGAAAGTATTAACCCTAGCATCTGCTATCGAAGAAGGAGTATTTAATCCTGCTGAAACGTATATGTCAGGTTCTAAAAAAATAGAAGGTGGTATAGTAAACGATCATAATGTTAACGGCTGGGGACAAATTAGTTATTTAGAAGGATTAGAACGTTCAAGTAACGTAGCTTTTGTAAACTTAATGGAAAAAATAGGTACAGAAACATGGAAAGACTATATGGATAAATTTGGCATAGGAAAATCAACAGAGACAGGGTTACCTAATGAGCAAAAAGGATATAATCCATACATGTGGCCGATTGAAAAAGCTAATACGTCTTTTGGACAAGGATTAACTGTAACAGTTATGCAAATGATGCAAGCTTATTCAGCTGTGGCGAATGAAGGTAAAATGATGAAACCGCAATTCATAAGTAAAATTGTAGACTCTAAGACAGGTAAGGAAACTATTTTTAATCCTGAGGTAGTTAATGAGCCTATTTCTAAAAAAACAGCAAATCAAGCATTAAACTATTTAAAAGAAGTGGTTTATGGAGAGAACGGTACTGGGAAAAGTTATAAAATAGAGGGTCATGAAATAGCAGCGAAAACCGGGACTGCTCAAATCGTAAATCCTGATACAAAAAGATATTATAATGGAGGCAACAATTATATCTTTTCAGTAGTCGGAATGGCTCCAGTTGATGATCCTAAGGTTATCTTATATGTAACTGTGCAACAACCAGCAGTTAATGATCCTTCTGTTATTGGAAGTGATGTAGTAAAAGAAATTTTTAATCCTGTTATGAAACGAGCTCTAGAATACCAGCATTTAAGTGATGAATCTCAAATCCAAGATATAAATCAAGTAGAGATGCCAGAAGTAACCGGTCTTTCTAAAGTAAAGGCATTAGAAGAAGTAGATAAAACAAAGCTAGATGTGACTATTATTGGAAGTGGCGATACAATCGTGCAACAAATGCCGTTGCCTCAAAAGATAATTATAAAAAATCAGCGAATTATATTAATGACCAATGGTGCTATGACAATGCCAGATATGGCTGGTTGGTCAAAGAATGATGTTTTAAAAGTGTCTGAAATCACTGGAATTAAATTTATATTTGAAGGAGAGGGTTATGTGGTCGAACAGGGCCTCATGCCACAAGCTAATATGCAAAATGAGGAAACCATTACGATTACTCTGGCTTCTCCTCAATAATGGAATAGAAAAGGTGGAAATTATGAAAGCAATTGATTTGATCTCACCCCTTATTATTAAAGGACTATCTAGTGATATTCCTCAAGAACTATCTATCTATAAGATAACTCAAGATACAAGAGAGATAGAAAAAAATTCTTTGTTTATCTGTGTTGAGGGTTCTATACAGGATGGTCATAAATTAGCTGAAGAAGCAGTTGCTAGAGGAGCTGCTTTAATCATAGCTAGTAAAAAAATCTCGGTATCTGTACCAGTAGTTTACGTTGCAGATACGACAAAAGCGTTGGCTATTTTAGCAGATTATTTTTTTCAGCATCCTAGTCAACGTTTACGAGTAATTGGGGTCACAGGTACAAATGGTAAAACAACTGTGACTCATTTATTAGATCAAATTTTTAGAAATCATGGAGAAACGACAGGTGTCATTGGAACAATGTATCGTCGCATTGGAGATGAATTGTTAACAACTAAAAATACTACTCCAGATAGTCTTACTTTGCAAAGAACATTAAGTGAAATGAATGAAGCTGGAGTGACGACTTGTTCTATGGAGGTCTCTTCTCATGCTTTGGTACAAGGACGGGTTTGGGGAACAGATTTTGATGTTGCCATATTCACGAACTTGAGTCAAGATCATTTAGAATACCATCATACTATGGAGGAATATGCGCACGCAAAAGAATTGCTTTTTTCTCAATTAGGAAATAGTTACCAAAATAACCAATCTAAATATGCTATTTTGAACGTAGATGATTCAGTTGGTCGAAGCTATCAAAATAAAACAGCTGCGCAAATTTATTCGTATGGTATTGAACAACCAGCGGATTTCAGAGCAATAGAGTTAAAAACAACCAATAAAGGAACGAGTTTTACTTTGTTATTTCAGGAAAAAACATACCCTGTCCATATGCAAATGATAGGTAAATTTAATGTGTCTAATGCTTTAGCTGCTATTGCAGCTGCTTATGCTTCTGGAATAGAGTTAGCTAATGTTATTGATTCAATGGAAAAAATTAAAGGAGTAAGAGGTCGTTTTGAAGTCGTACAAGGCGCACAAGACTTCACAGCAATCGTTGACTATGCTCATACACCTGATGGGCTACTAAATGTATTAGATGCAGTAAATGAGATTAAAACGGCTAAAGTATATTGTATTGTTGGATGTGGTGGCGATCGAGATCGGACAAAAAGACCCATTATGGCAGAAGTTGCTATGTCTAACTCAGATTCTGTCATTTTTACATCTGATAATCCAAGAACTGAAGATCCCCAAGATATCCTTGACGAAATGGTTGTAAACCTAAAAGTAGGTACTTACGAAATGATTTTAGATCGCAAAAAAGCTATTCAAGCAGCAGTCAACCAAGCAGCAACAAACGATATTATTTTAATTGCAGGAAAAGGGCATGAGGATTATCAGATTATTGGCACAAAAAAGCATCATTTTGATGATGTTGAAGAAGTAAAAGAAGCTATTAAACTAAAAAATTAAAGAAATTTAGGAGCGATTAAGTATGCACTGGACAGAAATGTTATTGCCATGGGTCAGTAGTTTCGCACTGACTATTATGACAATGCCAATTGTTATTGGCTATTTTAGAACAAAACAATTAGGACAAACAACAAGAGATGAAGGCCCTAAATGGCACGAAGTGAAAACGGGGACACCGACAATGGGAGGTGTTGTCTTTTTGATAGCGTCTGTTATTTCATCAGTGTGGGTTAGTCTTTGGCAAAATAGTTTATCAATAAGTCTAGTATTACTATTATTTATTATTGTACTTTATGGTTTGTTAGGTTTTTTAGATGATTTTATTAAAATTTTTAGAAAACGCAACTTAGGATTAACTTCTAAGCAAAAATTAATAGGCCAATTAGTTGGTGGACTATTGTTCTTTATTGTTTACAAATTGAATAATTTTCCAACTAATTTAACTATTCCCTTGGTAGGTTCAATCGATTTTGGTTGGTTCTATGGTATTTTTGTTTTATTTTGGTTGGTTGGATTTTCTAACGCCGTTAATTTAACAGATGGATTAGACGGGTTAGTTGCTGGGACTGCAGGTATAGCTTATGTAGCTTACGCATTTATTGCTTGGAATCAACAACAAATAGATGTTTTAATTTTCTGTTTAACAATTATTGGAGGTTTAGTTGGATTTTTCTTCTTCAATAAAAAACCAGCGAAAATATTTATGGGGGATGTTGGTTCACTTGCTTTAGGCGGAGGATTGGCAGCAGTATCTATTTTATTAAAACAAGAATGGTCTTTGCTTTTAATTGGCTTAATTTTTGTAATTGAAACCGCTAGTGTTATGATTCAAGTAGCATCGTTCAAATTGACAGGAAAAAGAGTCTTTAAGATGAGTCCTATCCATCATCATTTTGAAATGAGTGGGTGGAGTGAATGGCGTGTTGTATTAACATTTTGGTTTATCAGTCTTATTGCAGCTTCACTAAGTTTATGGCTAATTTTTTAAGAAAGGTGAAATAACTAATTTGATAAAAGTAGTAAGTTAACTTATTCCACTGGAAAGAGGTTTAAATATGAAAAACATTAAACGATATCAAAATACTAAAGTATTAGTTTTAGGATTAGCTTTAAGTGGTGTGAATGCAGCAAAACTGCTCCATTCGTTAGGAGCATTGGTAACGGTTAACGATTATAAAAATTTTGACGAAAATCCTGAAGCACAACAATTATTAGAATCTGGAATCAGAGTAGTGACAGGAGGACATCCTGTTGAATTATTAGACGAAGATTTTGAATGGATTGTAAAAAATCCTGGAATTATGTATACTAATCCAATTATTGTACGGGCTATTGAAAAAGGTATTCCAATTATCACGGAAGTTGAACTTGCTTATGAAGTTTCTGAAAGTACGTTAGTTGGTATCACAGGAACAAATGGAAAAACAACTACGACAACGATGATTGCAGATATATTAAATGAAAAACGCAAACAAGGACAGGCTTATGTTGCTGGAAATATTGGTACTCCGGCTAGTTCAGTAGTTCAAACAGCAACAGTGAATGATGAAATTATTATGGAACTATCCAGTTTTCAGTTAATGGGTATAACAGAGTTAAGGCCCTACATTGCAATCATTACAAATATTTATTCAGCACATCTTGATTACCATGGATCAAGAGACGAGTACGTTCAAGCCAAACTCAAAATTACAGAAAACCAAACTGAATCTGACTATTTAATTATCAATTGGGATCAACCAGAGTTGAGAGAACTAACTAAAGTAAGTAAAGCACAAATTATCCCTTTTTCACGCTTGGAACAAGTAGATAATGGTGTCTATTTGAAAGATGATGTTATCTATTATCGAAATGAACCCATTATGAACAAAGCGTCTATATTAGTACCAGGTGAGCATAACATTGAGAATGCTATGGCAGCTATTGCAGCTACAAAAATACTGGGACAAAAAAATGGTGAAATTAGAGAATGTCTTGAACAATTTACGGGAGTAAAACACCGAACTCAGTTTGTAAGAGAGTTTAAGAGTAGACGATTTTATAATGATTCAAAAGCTACTAATAGTCTAGCTACGAAAAATGCTTTAATGGGTTTTAAAGTTCCAATTATTTTACTTGCTGGAGGATTGGATAGAGGAAATAATTTTGATGAGCTAATACCTGAATTAAAAAATATAAAAGCTTTAATCGTTTTTGGAGAAACGGCTATAAAATTAGCTGAAACGGGTAGAAAAGCTGGAGTCAAGCAAATTAAGTTTGTTCAGAATGTAGAAGCTGCAGTTCCAGTTGCCTTTGAGTTAAGTGAACCAGAAGAAGTTATTTTATTATCACCAGCTTGTGCAAGTTGGGATCAGTACAGAAGTTTTGAAGTCCGTGGAGATGCGTTTATTGACTCAATTGATCAATTAGTCAGTGAAATAAAAAAAGAGGAGGAGTAGGCCAATTGGTCTGATATAAAAATGAAAATTATATTATCTGGTGGCGGTACAGGTGGGCATATTTATCCTGCTTTAGCTCTAATTAAAAGAATGAAGCAGTTAGATCCTTCTACTGAAGTATTATATATTGGTACAGAAAAAGGATTGGAAAGTAAAATTGTTAGAAATGCAGGGATTTTATTTAAATCGATAGAAATTCAAGGATTCAAACGTTCTCTTTCAATAAGTAATTTTAAAACAATTCAATTATTTATTACAAGCATTAAAAAATCAAAAAAATTAATTAAAGACTTCCAGCCAGATGTTGTTATCGGAACAGGAGGCTATGTTTGTGCACCAGTTATTTATGCAGCATCAAAATTGACTATACCAACAATTATTCATGAGCAAAATAGCGTAGCTGGTATTACAAATAAATTTTTAGCACGCTATGTCACAAAAATAGCCGTCTGTTTTGAAGAAGCTAAAAATGAATTTAGTAGCTATTCGGAAAAAGTCAATTATATAGGTAATCCAAGAGCACAAGAAGTAGTGGGTGCAAAACCGTCCACTATTTTAGAAAACTATCATTTGATTGCTGATCAACCAACTGTTCTAATTTTTGGTGGGAGTCGTGGTGCTAAAATTCTAAATGAAGCTTTCCTTGAGGCTTTACCAATATTAAAAAATAAAGGGTATCAAGTATTATTCGCAACGGGTGAGATACATTATAGATCATTGAAAAAACAAGTCGAATCATCTTTAAAAAATAGTTCATCAATTTCAGTTGTCCCTTATATCGAAAATATGCCTGCAGTCTTTGCGAACGTTGAACTAGTAGTATCTAGAAGTGGAGCTACGACATTAGCAGAATTAACAGCTTTGGGTCTACCAAGCATTTTAATCCCTAGTCCTTATGTTACTAACGACCATCAAACTAGAAATGCCGAAAGTTTAACTAACCGTGGTGCAGCAAAAATGATAGCTGAAAGACAATTGAATGGAGAAAGTCTCATAGAATCAATTGATGAGCTAATGTTGAATAAAGAGTTAAGAGGAAATATGGCAGATGCTGCTAAAAAATTAGGGTTACCAAAAGCTGCAGATCATTTAATTCAACTAATAAAAGAGATTACAGATTAAAAAATAAAGAGAGGAGAGCGTATGATAAAAAAAAGAGATTCATCCCCAAAAAACAAAAAAATATTTATGCTCTTCTCATCTTTGAAAAATAAACTATTTG
>JAGQHW010000037.1:9986-20763 GCA_020431645.1 Carnobacterium sp.
AAAAAAAAATTAAAAAAAAAAAGAAAAAAAATTACAGGAGAAAAATTACCTAAATTTAAAAAAACAGGTCATCAGAAAATGCAACAGCGATTAGCTTTAATAATTTTATTATTTTCATTTGCGATTTTAACGGTTGTTTATTTTATCTCTCCGCTAAGTAAAATTGAAAAAATTAGTGTTAGTGGAGCTAATGAAGTCACCGAGCAATCCGTTATTAATGCTAGTCAAATTAAATCTGGTGAATCTTTATGGGAAACGTTCTTTTCAAGAAAAGAAAAAGAGCAGTTAATAAAAAATCAATTATCCCAAGTGAAATCAATGGATTTAAAGTTTGATAGTATAAACTCATATGAATTAGCTATAACAGAATATAAAACTGTAGCTCATCTAGAGAAAAAAGATACTTATTATAATATCTTAGAGAACGGAAAAATTGTAAATGAAAGCAGAAAAGTTTCTATAGGCAATCAACCTATCTTTGTGAATTTTAAAGAGGGTAAAGTATTAAACAATATGATTGAACAATATGATAAATTGAAAGAAAATATTCATAATAGTATCTCAGAGATTGAATATACACCTAGTAAAACAGATGCCTACTTAATAAAAATATACATGAATGATGGGAATCAAGTTATTGCATCTATTACTTCTTTTTCTGAGAAAATGGCTTATTACCCAGATATTGTTCAAAAAATTGGTGATAAAAATGGGATTATTAATATAGAAGTAGGTATTTATTTCTACCCATTTGAACCTGTCATATCAGAAATAGGAAAGAATAAAATTGAGTAACCATTAAAAATAGAGCAAATATGTGTTAATTATTTTGACTACTAATTTAAAGAGTAGAGCCCATCCTGTTTGGATTAGATACTTTCTAGAATGATAAGCTTAACTCGATAATAATACTTCTGTTATCTAAAATAATAAGAGCATCGGTAACAAGATTTTCTAGGAGTTTATTTCAATATAAACCAAGAAATAGTACAAAAAAATAACATTCTTTTTTATATAATGATTAGGGGAATTAATGACCTAGAATTAATAAGATAAATAGATAGCTAGATAAAGTGGATAAGATTTAAGAATGCCATTAAAAACTTCGTAAATTAAGTGTTACTATGGTAAAATCAGTGGTAAGTAGTATAAAATTAATTTTAAAACTGGAAATGAAGTATAAGGAGGTTTCAATGAATGAAAAATACTGGAATGTATGTGAGTCTAGATATTGGAACCACTTCAATAAAAGTTGTCGTTGCTGAATTTATTAACGGTGAAATGAATATTATTGGAGTAGGAAATGAAAAATCAGAAGGCTTAAGCCGTGGAATTATCGTCGATATTGATAAAACAGTTGACTCAATTAAAAAAGCCATTAAACAGGCAGAACAAAAAGCGAATATTGAAATTTACAATGTAATTGTTGGTATTCCAGCAAATAATATTGAAATTGAACCTTGCCAAGGTATGATTGCTATTTCAGGTGAAAATAAAGAAATAGTAAAAGAGGATGTATGTAATGTGCTTTCCGCTGCTATGGTTAAATCGGTTCCTCCAGAAAAAGAAATTTTAGCTATCTTACCAGAAGAGTTTATTGTTGATGGATTTGATGGAATTAAAGATCCTCGTGGAATGATTGGTGTTAGGCTAGAAATGCATGCAACCATGATTACTGGGCCAAAAACAATTATTCATAACACAAAAAAATGTGTAGAAAAAGCTGGACTGCAGATTGAAGATATTGTATTACAACCACTAGCTACAAGTAGTGTCGCTATGTCTAAAGGAGAAAGTGATTTTGGCACTATTTTAATTGATATGGGTGGCGGACAAACAACAGTATCTGTTATGCATGATAACCAATTAAAATTCGCGTATGTCAATCAAGAAGGCGGAGAATATGTGACAAAAGATATCTCAGTTGTCTTGAACACGTCTTCTGAAAATGCTGAAAGAATTAAACGAGATTATGGGTATGCACTCCCAGAAGAAGCCTCACCAGATGAAGAATTTCCGGTTGATGTTATTGGGCAAAGTAAACCTGTAAATATTGATGAACAATATTTATCAGAAATTATTGAAGCACGATTGGTTCAAATCTTTGAAAAAATTAAAAATAAATTAGATGTTGTGGAAGCGCGTGATTTGCCAGGTGGAATTATATTAACTGGTGGGGCAGCAGCAATACCTGGGATTATTGGATTAGCAGAAGATATTTTTGAAGTTAATGTTAAACTTTATGTTCCTGATCAAATGGGAATGCGCTACCCAACATTCACAACTAGTATCGGTTTAGTTCATTATGAATCACAGTTAGATGAAATTCATCAAATTATAAAGAACTATTCATTAAATCAAAGAGTATATGATGAAAATAGTATTACGCTCAACAAGAATGAATCTATAGAATACGAAGAACAAGAACAGTACTACAAGGATAAACCGAAAAAACAGAAAGAAGATACTCTAAGTTATAAAGCTAAGAATTTTTTCTTTAATTTTTTTGATTAGATACACGAGATTGTGTGAGTAGGAGGAAATAGAATGGATTTAGAATTTGATACGAACTTGATGAATAATGGAGCAGTTATAAAAGTAATCGGTGTTGGTGGAGCAGGAAACAATGCTGTTAATCGTATGATTGATGAGGATGTTAAAGGTGTCGAGTTTATCGTAGCGAATACGGATGTTCAAGCGTTAGCAGGATCAAATGCAGAGGTTAAAATACAGTTAGGACCTAAATTGACTCGAGGGCTTGGAGCGGGTGCTAATCCTGAAATTGGGCGTAAAGCAGCTGAAGAAAGTGAAGAGCAAATTTCTGATGCTTTAAGAGGAGCGGATATGGTTTTTGTTACCGCTGGAATGGGCGGAGGAACGGGTACCGGAGCTGCTGCCATTGTTGCTCGTATTGCAAAAGAACAAGGTGCCTTAACAGTAGGAGTCATTACTCGACCATTTACTTTTGAAGGACCTAAACGTGGTCGTTTTGCTGCTGAGGGCGTTGCGCAAATGAAAGAGCACGTAGATACACTAGTTATTATCTCTAATAATCGTCTGTTAGAGATTGTTGATAAAAAGACACCTATGCTTGAAGCCTTCCACGAAGCGGATAATGTATTGCGTCAAGGCGTACAAGGAATATCGGACTTAATTACAGCACCTGGGTATGTAAACTTAGATTTTGCAGATGTTAAAACAGTCATGGAAAATCAGGGATCAGCACTAATGGGAATTGGCATGGCTAGTGGCGAAAATAGAACGGCTGAGGCTACGAAAAAAGCTATTTCTTCACCCTTGTTAGAAGTCTCTATTGATGGAGCAGAGTCAGTCTTATTGAATATCACTGGTGGTTCAGATTTAACTTTGTTTGAAGCACAGGATGCTTCAGATATTGTTTCTTCGGCTTCTACAACAGAAGTAAATATTATTTTTGGAACCTCTATTAACGAAAATTTAGGGGACGAAGTAATTGTAACGGTTATTGCTACGGGGATTGACGCGAATAAAAAAGCAGATGTTCAAAAAAAATCATCAGGAAGAAGTAGAAGTATGGACTCGAATGATTCAGCTAAGCGTGGAGAAGGGCCGCAGTCAAAAACGGCTAAGGATCCATTTGGTGACTGGGATATTCGCAAAGAGCCAAATGTTCGTGATCAAAGTAGTTCTCATTCATCAACAGATACTGATTCTGAAAAAGAACGATCTGAGTTTGATTTTTTCAAACGTGAAGAAAAACAAGAACGTGGGCATAAATCAGAAGAGGATAATAATATTGACACTCCACCATTTTTTAGAAGACGTCGTAAATAAATAAGATGAAAAATATAAAAAATAATATTTTTCAGTTTGAAGAAGAACTTAATTATTCTTTGAATAAAAAGAAACGAAAAAAAACAGATGTTAAAGTCGTTGCAGTAACAAAAAATAAATCGGTTCAATTAACAAAGGAACTAGTCCAACAAGGCTTTTATCATTTAGCGGAAAATCGCCCTGAAGGATTGCTTGAAAAACAGAATGAATTAAACAATGAAACGATTGTTTGGCATTTCATTGGAAATTTACAAACAAGAAAAGTAAAAAAAATCATAAATGAGATTGATTTTTTACATTCTCTTGACCGCTTATCTCTAGCAAAAGAAATAAACAAACGAGCAGAAGATAGTGTGCGCTGTTTTGTACAGGTTAATGTCAGCGGAGAAGACTCTAAAAGTGGCATTCATCCTGACCAATTAGAAGAATTTATTTTGCAATTAGGTGACTATCCTAAAATTAGCATTATTGGCTTAATGACGATGGCGCCATTAACGGATGATGAAAATAGAATAAGGACTGTTTTTTCAACATTAAGAATTTTCCAAGAAGAGATAGCGAAAAAAAACCTGCCTTATGCTCCTTGTACAGAGCTCAGCATGGGGATGAGCGGAGACTACCAAATCGCTATTGAAGAAGGAGCAACTTATATTCGAATAGGTAGCTTGTTTTTTCAAGACTAATGAATAGCGGTAGTGCTATTCATTAAGGAGGTTTAAAATGGAAATAAAGAACGTATTCAGTCGTTTTTTTGAATTATATGAAGAAGATGAATTTGATTCCACACATCAAGAAGTTCCATCTTCTTCTAAAAATATGAAATTTAGAACACAACAGGATAATGATAAAAGTATTCCTCTCATTAATACTAAGCGAGAGAAAGAAACTAATAAAGTTATTTCGTTTAAGCAACAAACTTCAATAAAGCAAGCCAAAATCACAATTGTTGAACCTCGTGTGTACTCAGAAGTGCAAGAAATAGCAGATATTCTATTGAAAGAAGAGTCAGTTGTTTTAAATTTTTCTCGAATGGATGAAGAACAAGCTAAAAGAATTGTAGATTTTTTAACAGGTACCGTGTATGCGTTGGGTGGAGATATTCAGCGAATTGGCAATGAAATATTTTTATGTACTCCTGAAAGTGTGAGCATTGATGGTGTATTAACTGATATTATGCGTGAAAAAGATTTACATTAGAAAAGAGGGATAGCTAAAACGTTATGGATATATTATATTTTATTTACCTCATACTATCTAGATTGATACAAGCCTATTCAACTCTTATTATTATTTATATTTTGATGTCTTGGTTCCCAGGAGCTTATCAATCAAAAATCGGACAAATTATCGTTCGACTTTGTGAACCGTATTTAGGATTTTTCAGACGTTTTATTCCGCCAATTGGTATGATTAGTTTTTCTGGAATAGTAGCGATAGTTGTATTGAACTTAGCTCAAAGAGGATTATTTTCACTTTATCAAATAATCGCAAGAGTAATTTTAGGCTTCTAACCGGAGGGAGGTGTTCTGATGATAGAAAATGTTTATCAACATTTTAGGAAAGAAGAGCGTCCTTTTATTGATCAAGTTACCGGTTGGATTAGAGAATGCGAAGATCAATATACGCCGTATCTAACAAACTTTTTAGACCCTAGACAAGCTTATATAGTAGAAACAATTGTTGGGAAGAGAAGTGGGATAAAAATCTATTCTTTTGGTGGTTATCAAACAGCTGAAAGAAATAGATTGTATATATGTCCAGAATACTTTATTCCTAAGCAAGAAGATTTTGACGTATCCCTTTTTGAAATCCGTTATCCCATTAAATTCACAAAATTATCTCATGGGAAAATTCTTGGAACATTACTTTCAACAGGATTAAAAAGAGCTTATTTTGGGGACATTATCTCTGATGGAGAACGGTGGCAATTTTTCATTTGCGGCAGTATGAAGTCAGTTGTCCAAATTCAAGTCGAAAAAATAGGTAATGTTACTATAAGATTTATAGAAAAAACTTATTTGGATATATTGAAACCAATAGACAGTTGGACAATCGTTCAGGAAACGGTTTCCTCTATGCGTTTGGATACGATTGTTGCTAGTATATTTAATGTTTCTAGACAACGGTCAAAACAGATGATTGAATCTGGAAAAATTAAATTAAACTGGTCAGAAATAACTCAACCAGATTTTGAATTAGGTGTTTTAGACATTGTCTCTATACGTGGATTTGGTCGCTTACAAGTTCAGGAAATAGAAGGCAAGACAAAAAAAGATAAATGGCGTATCAAATTTGGAGTCTTGCATAAATAAGGTAAGTTAGGTATTCTAGTAGTGGATGATTTAATGTCAAATCAAAGATAAAAAAATTAAATGATGGAGGTGTCTTAAATGGTATTAACTCCTTTGGATATACATAACAAAGAGTTTCATGTCAAGATGCGTGGATATGACCAAGATGAAGTAAATGATTATTTAGACCAGATTATTAAAGATTATGAAATGGTTCTGAAAGAAAATCGTGAATTAGAGAAAAACTTGAAATTTTCCGAAGAAAAAGTAACACATTATAATAATTTACAAGACGCTTTGAATAAATCTATTATTGTTGCTCAAGATGCTGCAGATCGTCTGAAAGAGAATTCCGTAAAAGAAGCAGAGCTAATTGGTTTAGAAGCAGGGAAAAGTGCAGATCGTTTACTCGATGAAGCAGTTGCTAAAGCTAAAGAAATCACAATTGAAACAGAAGAGTTAAGAAAGCAAAGTAGAATCTTTAAACAACGATTGCAACTAATGATTGAGTCTCAATTAGAAATGATCAAAAGTGATGAATGGGATGATATTTTAAAACCTTTGCAAGAAGAAACAGTAGAACTCCCAATTTTAAAAGAGCTTTTTTCTGAAATAGACTATGAGGAAGAACAAAAAGAAATGACTGAAATAGCTGACAATGAAGAAGAATGGAAAGATGATGAAAATCAAAAAACTGAAGGTACAACGCCTGCAATTGAATTGCCATAAGACTTAAGACGATGATTGGAACAGAAAGCAATAGAATACTTTTAGCGAGTTAGAAGATGGTGAAAGTCTAACAGTTTATTTTATTGTAAGATCCTCCAAGAGTGCTAATTTGAACAATCTATTAAAATTAGCCGGTTAATGACCGTTAATAATTACTTGAGAGGAATAAGAACAGTGTTCATTTCCTGAACTTGGGTGGTATCACGAATTCACTTCGTCCCTTTTTAGGGCGGAGTGTTTTTTTATTTTGAATGTATTATTTAAGCCAAAATAATAAGTAGAAAAAACGGAGGAATTTAAAATGAAAATGAAAGAAACCTTGCAATTAGGGAAAACAACTTTTCCGATGCGTGGAAATTTACCGATACGGGAATTAGAATGGCAAAAAAATTGGGAAGAAAAAAATATTTATGGTCAACGTCAAGAATTAAATAAAGAAAAGCCAACGTTTGTTTTGCATGATGGTCCTCCGTATGCCAATGGTAATATCCATATTGGACATGCATTAAATAAAATTAGTAAAGATATTATTGTTCGTTATAAATCAATGACAGGCTTTCGTTCTCCTTATATACCTGGATGGGATACACATGGCTTACCTATTGAACAAGCTTTAACTAACAAAGGTGTTAAGCGCAAAGAGATGACTGTTGCCAAGTTTCGTGAGTTGTGTGAAGAATATGCATGGGAGCAAATAAACAAGCAACGAGAAGACTTTAAACGCTTAGGTGTGGCTGGTGAATGGGACAATCCATACGTTACATTGACACCTGAATATGAAGAAGCACAAATTCGTGTTTTCGGCAAAATGGCTGAAAAAGGTTATATCTATAAAGGACTAAAACCAATTTACTGGTCTCCTTCAAGTGAGTCCGCTTTAGCCGAAGCAGAGATTGAATATAAAGATGTTAAGTCTGCAAGTATTTATGTTGCCTTTAAGATTATTGATGGTAAAGGATTGATTGATGAGTCCACCTCATTAATTATTTGGACAACAACTCCTTGGACTATTCCTTCAAATTTAGGCATTGCTGTTCATCCTGATTACGATTACGTAACTATTTTGGCTGACGGTAAAAAATATGTTTTAGCGAAAGATTTAGTTGATACAGTAAGCCAAGAAATTGGTTGGGAAAGTGTAGAAATGATTAGCGAACTTAAAGGAAAAGACATGGAACTAATGACGGCTCAACATCCTATGTATGATCGTACTTCGCTAGTTATTTTAGGAGATCATGTTACTTTAGAAGCAGGTACTGGATTAGTTCATACAGCTCCGGGGCATGGGGATGACGATTATATTGTTGGGCAAAAATATAAATTAGGTGTTCTATCACCAGTTGACGATAAAGGGTGCTTTACGGACGAAGCTCCTGGTTTGGAAGGCATATTTTATGATAAAGGGAATAAAATTATTACAGATATTTTGAAGGAAAAAGGAGCTTTGCTAAAATTAGATTTCTTTATGCATAGTTATCCTCATGATTGGCGTACGAAAAAACCAGTTATTTTCCGTGCAACACCTCAATGGTTTGCTTCTATTGATCTTTTCAGAGAAGACATTTTAGAAGCGATTAAAAAGGTAAACTGGACTCAGCAATGGGGTATGCAACGTCTTTATAATATGGTTCGCGATCGTGGCGATTGGGTTATTTCTCGTCAACGTGCATGGGGTGTACCACTACCTATTTTTTATGGTGAAAATAATGAACCTATTATTACACCAGAAACGACCAATCATGTTGCAAAACTATTTGGTGAGTTTGGCTCAAATGTTTGGTTTGAACGCGAAGCTGCTGATTTATTACCTGTAGGATTTACACATCCTTCTAGTCCCAACAATATTTTTACTAAAGAAAAAGATATAATGGATGTTTGGTTTGATTCAGGTTCGTCACATGAAGCAGTTTTAAAAGGAAGAGAGAACTTAACGTTTCCTGCAGATATGTATCTAGAAGGTTCAGATCAATACCGTGGCTGGTTTAACTCTAGTATCACAACTAGTATTGCAATTAATGGTGTAGCACCTTATAAAACAGTTTTATCTCAAGGAATGGTGTTGGATGGCGATGGACGTAAGATGAGTAAATCACTTGGCAATACAATGTCTCCTGATAAAGTAACGAAGCAAATGGGAGCAGATATTATACGTTTATGGGTTTCAAGTGTTGATTCTCAAGCAGATGTACGTGTAAGTGATGAGATTTTAAAACAAGTTTCAGAAGTATATCGTAAGATTCGCAACACTATGCGCTTTTTATTAGCCAATACATCTGATTTTAAATCAGAAGATCAGGCTATAGAGTTTGATGATTTGCGCTCAGTAGATAAATATATGATGGTTCGACTAAATCAACTTGTTGAAAAAGTGGAAATGAATTATGAAAAATATGAATTTCCAGCAATTTATCAATTAATCAATAATTTTTGTACGGTAGATTTATCTCAATTTTATTTAGATTTTGCGAAAGATGTCGTTTATATTGAATCAGAAGACTCTTATGAGCGCAAGGCAATGCAAACAGTCTTTCATGCAGTTCTTGTTAAACTGACTAAATTATTGACGCCTATTTTGCCTCATACAGCAGAAGAAATTTGGAGTTTATTAGGTGAGAAAGAGGAATTTGTTCAATTAGCTGAAATGCCACAAGTTGAATCCTATGAAAATGAAGTAGAATTAATGGATATGTGGAATGCATTCATGACTATTCGTCAAGATGTCCAAAAGGCATTAGAAGAAGCACGTAATGATAAGAAAATTGGTAAGTCTTTTGAGGCTAAGTTGACTATTTATCCTACTAAACAAACAAGAGATTTATTTACAGCATTAAATAGTAATATAGAACAGTTATTGATTGTTTCAGATTTAATAATTGCAGAAGACAAAAAAGAAGCACCAGAAACAGCTTTAAAATTTGATTCATTAGCTATTGTAGTTGAACATGCTCATGGAGAGACTTGTGAAAGATGTCGTGCAATCAAAGAAGACGTAGGGACGATTGAGATAGCCCCAACTCTTTGCGAACGTTGTGCTAAAATTGTTTCAGAGAATTTCCCAGAAGCCCTTGTACTTGAGCAATAAAATAAATTAATTATTTTAAACAATAAAAACTTCTTATAAGTCATTTAGAAAAGAGTTTCTAAATGAGAATATAAGAAGTTTTTATTGTTCGTTTTCTAAAGAATATTTAACTTGATCTAAAATACTTTCAGCCCATAATTCTTTGACAGTAGGTAAGAGAGGAGTAAGAAGTAAATTTCTTTTCCCATGTAGTTGTAAATCTAAAGAAACTTCTAACTGAATAGTATTTTTAAGTTTTTGTGAAATAGTTAGTTGACCAAAACCGGTTACACTCTTATTTGATGAGGAAAAAGTAAAAGAGCTATGTGTCATTTTCTTTTCAGGTTTAAATTCAAACGTTAACAAGACTTTGCGTGAGACATGTCCCAAAGATAAATATAAATCGATTAAATAAATAAATTTTGAAATATTAGTAAGCTGATTAAAGCCTGGTAAAAAAGGTAACCAAAAAGAAGGTTCTTTTATTCTTTTACACGAGCTAGTGAACGGAGCATTTATAGTCATTGAATAATGTTCTAACGTCATATCAGCTCTCCCTTATTTAAATCAGTTAAAAAACTCTTTGAGAGAAATCTCAAAGAGTTTTAATTAGCTGATAAACTATAATTAACCTTTACGTCTTCCCATGATAAGTGAAAAGATAAAGATTAAGGCTACAGCACCAATTAATGCAGGTAAAATAGCAAAACCGCCAACAACTGGTCCCCAGTTACCAAATAACGAAGAACCAATCCATGAACCGATGAAACCTACAATAATATTACCAATAATTCCTCCAGGCACATCCTTGCCTAAAATCATTCCTGCTACGGCTCCTAAAACGCCACCTACAATTAATGACCAAATAAATCCCATGATATTT
>JAGQHW010000038.1:0-18459 GCA_020431645.1 Carnobacterium sp.
TTATATTTTTTAGAGTATTTAACACGTTTACCATATTTACTATGTCTTTTTTGAGTTTCTGTTACGACAACAATTGTCTTATCCATCTTATCTGAAAGAACACGGCCTTGATAAACTTTACGTTGATTACGTTCTTCATTCATTGCTTGGTAACCTCCTTTGCTAGTCAACTATTTTTGTAACTCAGCTTGACGTAACGCAGTTTTAATGCGTGCAATCGATTTGCGAACTTCACTTAAACGAGAAGTATTTTCTAATTGACCTGTTGCTAATTGGAATCGTAAGTTGAACAGTTCAGATTTATATTCTTTCTCTTTTTCAACCATTTCAGCAGTGGATAACTCTTTAAGTTCATTAGCCTTCATTCGATTCACCACCAATTTCTGTACGTTTTACAATTTTCGTTTTTACGGGTAATTTGTGAGAAGCTAAACGTAATGCTTCACGAGCTACTTCTTCAGATACGCCGCCAACTTCAAACATGATTTTTCCACGTTTAACTGGTGCTACCCATCCTTCAGGAGCTCCTTTACCGGAACCCATACGTACTCCGATTGCTTTAGACGTGTATGATTTATGAGGGAAAATTTTAATCCATACTTTCCCACCACGTTTCATATAACGTGTCATTGCTATACGTGCTGCTTCGATCTGGCGGTTAGTAATCCATTGTGAATCAATAGCTTGTAAGCCGAATTCTCCAAAAGAAACTTCTTTTCCACCCTTAGCTTCGCCACGCATTTTACCTCTAAATTCACGACGGAATTTTACGCGTTTAGGTACTAACATGATTATTTCCCTCCTTTCTCAGCGTTCTTTTTTGTTGGAAGAATTTCTCCACGGTAAATCCAGACTTTAACGCCTAATTTACCATAAGTAGTATCTGCTTCTTCCCATGCGTAGTCGATATCGGCACGCAATGTGTGTAATGGAACTGATCCTTCAGAGTGAGTTTCGCTACGAGCGATATCTGCACCGTTTAAACGACCTGAAACCATTGTTTTAATTCCTTTAGCGCCAGAACGCATTGTGCGTTGGATGGCTTGTTTTTGAGCACGACGGAAAGCAACACGGCTCTCTAGTTGAGTAGTAATACCTTCTGCAACTAATTTAGCATCTAAATCAGGATTTTTAATTTCCACGATATTAATGTGGACACGTTTGCCTGTAAGCTCATTTAATTTTTTACGTAGAGAATCAACTTCTGAACCACCTTTACCGATAACCATGCCCGGTTTAGCAGTATGAAGTGAAACATTTACACGATTAGCAGCACGTTCGATTTCAATTTGAGAAATTGAAGCGTCACTAAGTTTTTTAGCAATGTATTCACGGATACGTAGATCTTCATGTAAATAGTTAGCATATTCTTTTTCTGCATACCATTTAGCATCCCAATCACGGATGATGCCTACACGTAAGCCCGTTGGATTAATTTTTTGACCCACAGATTATCCCTCCTTTTTCTCTGATACCACTACTGTAATATGGCTTGTACGTTTTAAGATTGGTGCCGCTGAACCTTTTGCACGAGGACGGAAACGTTTCATTGTTGCGCCTTCGTTAACGTAAGCTTCGCTAACTACCAAGTTTTCTACATCTAAATCGTAGTTATGTTCTGCATTTGCTATAGCTGACATAAGCACTTTTTCAACTGCTGGTGATGCCCCACGTGGAGTGAATTTCAAAATTGAAATAGCTTCTCCAACGCTTTTTCCTCTAATAAGATCGACAACTAAACGAACTTTACGAGGTGCAATACGAACAGTTTTTGCTGTTGCTTTAGCTGCTGTAATTTGTTCTTGCATGAGTATACCTCCCCTCGATATTAACGTCTAGTTCTCTTATCATCCGCAGCGTGACCGCGGTATGTTCTTGTTGGTGCGAATTCGCCTAATTTGTGTCCGACCATGTCTTCTTGTACATAAACAGGAACATGCTTGCGTCCATCATAGACAGCAATTGTGTATCCTACGAAACTTGGGAAAATTGTTGAACGACGAGACCAAGTTTTAACAACTGATTTCTTTTCGCTTTTAGCTAATGCGTCCATTTTTTTCATCAAGTGATCATCTACAAAAGGTCCTTTTTTAAGACTACGACCCATGTTTGGACCTCCTTTCCGCTAGTAGTAAATCAGCTTTAAGCTGATTTACTCAAATTATTTTTTCTTACGTCTACGAACAATAAATTTATCTGATTGAGCTTTTTTATTACGAGTTTTCAATCCAAGAGCAGGCTTGCCCCATGGAGTTAATGGACCGGCATGTCCGATTGGAGCTTTACCTTCACCACCACCGTGTGGGTGATCATTCGGGTTCATTACTGACCCACGAACAGTTGAGCGTTTGCCTAACCAACGTGAACGACCAGCTTTACCAATATTAATTAATTCGTGTTGCTCATTACCAACTGAACCAATCGTTGCGCGACAAGTTGCTAAGATCATACGAACTTCGCCTGAGTTTAAACGAACCAATACGTACTTGCCTTCTTTACCTAACACTTGTGCGTTAGTTCCAGCTGAACGTACTAATTGTCCACCTTTTCCAGGTTTCAACTCAATGTTGTGAATAACAGTACCGACAGGAATGTTTGCTAAAGGCAATGCATTACCAATCTTGATATCTGCTTCTTCTCCAGAATATAAGTGTTGTCCAACTTCTATTCCTTTTGGTGCAATGATATACGTTTTAATTCCATCTGTGTATTGCACTAATGCAATGTTTGCAGAACGGTTTGGATCGTATTCAATTGTTTTGACAATTCCCATGACATTGTCTTTGTTACGTTTAAAGTCAATCACACGGTAATTGCGTTTATGGCCACCACCGCGGTGACGGACAGTAATTTTACCATCGTTGTTACGACCAGCATTTCTCTTCTTTGGCTCCAACAAAGTCTTTTCAGGTGTTGTTGAAGTAATTTCAGCGAAATCTGAACCAGTCATATTACGACGACCGTTTGTAGTAGGTTTATACTTTCTAATCGCCACGTGTTTTCCCTCCTGAATATTATTTCAAAGCTTTAATTACGCTTCAAAAAATTGGATTTCTTTAGAATCAGCTGTTAATGATACAATTGCTTTACGACGTTTTTTTGTATAACCAGCAAATTTACCTTGACGCTTTAATTTTCCGCGTACATTCATAATATTTACTTTTCTAACTTTAACGTCAAAAATCTCTTCAATTGCTTTTTTTACTTCTGTTTTACTAGCGCGTACATCTACTTCAAAAGTAAATTTTTTGTCCTCTTGAGCTTCCATTGAAGCTTCAGTGATAACTGGGCGCTTAATTACGTCTTGTGCATCCATTATTGAAGAACCTCCTCTACCTTAGTAAGAGCAGTTTGTGTCAAAATCATTTTGTTATGAGATACAACATCCAATACACTAATGTTGTCAGTTGCTACTACTGTAACACCTGGAAGATTACGTGCTGATAACATTGTGAAATCATTACCGTCTTCAACAACTACTAATACTTTTGTATCAACGTTTAGATTTTTTAACACTTGTGCAAACTCTTTAGTTTTTGGTGCATCAAAGTTCAATGCGTCAACAATGATTAAATCTTGTTCAATTACTTTAGTAGAAAGAACAGATTTAATTGCTAAACGACGAACTTTTTTAGGAAGTTTGTAGCTGTATGAACGTGGAGTTGGTCCGAAGACAATTCCACCACCACGCCAGATAGGAGATCTAGTTGACCCTGCACGGGCACGACCAGTTCCTTTTTGACGCCATGGTTTACGTCCACCACCGGAGACTGCGCTACGGTTTTTCACTGCATGATTTCCTTGTCTTAATGAAGCACGTTGCATGATGATTGCATCAAATACAACATTTTCGTTTGGTTCGATACCGAAGATAGCGTCGTTTAAAGTAACTTCACCATTTTGAGTACCATCTTGTTTGTATAATGCTAATTTTGGCATTCCTTGTTCCTCCTCTCTTAGTTAATTATTTAGCTACTTTTTCAAAAGCAGATTTAATTTGGATTAAGGATTTTTTAGCTCCTGGTACATTACCTTTAATAAGGATAACATTTTTTTCTACGTCTACGCGTACAACTTCAAGGTTTTGAATTGTTATACGGTTTCCGCCCATACGTCCAGGTAATAATGTTTGTTTAAATACGCGCGCTGCGTTAGCGTCACCCAATGAACCAGGACGACGGTGGTGACGGGATCCGTGAGACATTGGTCCACGACTATGTCCGTGACGTTTGATAACGCCTTGGAATCCTTTACCTTTTGTTGTCCCCGTAACGTTAACGATGTCTCCAGCTTTGAAACTATCAACACGAATTTCTTTACCCACTTCGTATTCACTAAGCTCAACATCGTCAAATTCACGAATGAAGCGCTTAGGAGCAGTATTTGCTTTTGCTACATGTCCTTTTGCAGGTTTGTTTGATAATACTTCGCGTTTGTCTTGGTAACCCAATTGAACAGCTTCGTATCCATCATTTTCCATTGTTTTAACTTGTAAAACAACGTTTGGTGTTGCTTCGATAACTGTTACAGGGATTAATTCGCCTGATTCAGTAAACACTTGTGTCATTCCTACTTTTTTGCCTAAGATTCCTTTGGTCATGAGTACACCTCCATTTTTTTAGTTTTTATTAAAGTTTGATTTCGATATCTACGCCTGACGGTAGATCAAGTTTTGTTAACGCGTCAACAGTTTTAGGTGTTGGATTGATAATATCAATCACACGTTTGTGTGTAAGCATTTCAAATTGCTCACGAGAATCTTTATATTTGTGAGTCGCACGAATCACAGTGTAAAGGCTTCTTTCTGTCGGTAATGGAATTGGACCAGACACGCTAGCACCAGTTCTTTTTGCTGTTTCTACAATCTTCTCCGCTGATTGATCTAAAATGCGATGTTCATACGCTTTTAGACGGATACGAATCTTTTGTTTTGCCATCATTTTCCCTCCTTCGCCTAGTCTTAGAAATTAGACTTTGCTCCACGAAAATTTTCCGATACACTCGCCGTGGCAAAGCGGCCGGGTGTGTCGCAACCTCTCGTTTCATAGCCGTTGGTTTTCTTTCGAAATACCCAGTACGATTTCTTTGATGAAATCTGCACCTGTCCAATTATACAAGATGTATCTTTATTTTTCAAGACTTTTTTTATTTATTTCATTATTTTTTTGATGTTCTACTAAAACATCTTAATTATCTATAACTTTTCTTCCTATAGAAGAAATAATCTCTCTAGTATAAAAAGCTATGATAAGATTTTGCCAACGCCTCTTATCGTAACTCACAATACTTTATTTGTCTACCCAAACGATTACATTCTTTTGTTAAAACGATTTCTTTTACACTTTTACAATCCAGCCTTCTGGCGCTTCAACATCACCATATTGAATACCAGTTAATTCATTGTACAACCTCTTTATAATTGGACCAGTTTCTGTTTCGCTATAAAACGTATGAAAGTCATCTTTATATTGTATCCCACCGATAGGCGTAATCACTGCTGCGGTTCCGCAAGCCCCTGCTTCTGTAAAACGACTTAATTGATCAACAAAGACATCTTCTTCTTTTACTTTTAAGCCTAACCGGTTCTCAGCTAGATACAATAATGAATATTTAGTGATACTTGGTAGAATTGAAGGAGACAATGGAGTGATAAATTGGTTGTCTTTTGTAATACCAAAAAAATTAGCTGCCCCTACTTCTTCTATCTTAGTATGAGTGATCGGATCTAGATAAATTGCGTCGCTAAAATTTCTTTCACGCGCCAAACTACCTGGAAGCAAGCTTCCACCATAATTCCCACCAACTTTAGCTGCTCCCGTACCATTTCCGGCGGCACGATCATATTCTGAAACCAAAAAGTTCGTCGGAACCAATCCTTCTTTGAAATAAGCTCCTACCGGCATACAAAAAATTGAAAACAAGTAACCTTCTGCTGGTTTAACGCCTATATTATCACCAACTCCAATCATATAGGGTCTGAGATATAATGAACCACCTGTACCATAGGGTGGAATATATTCCTCATTTGCCTTTACGACTTTTTTTATTGCTTCGATGAAAATATCTGTCGGAATGACAGGCATCAATAGTCTTCTACAACTTCGCTGCATCCGTTTCGCATTTTCTTCTGGACGAAATAAATTAATACTACCATCTTTTGCTCGGTAAGCTTTCATTCCTTCGAAAACTGTTTGTCCGTAGTGTAATGCCGTTGAACCCTCGCTTATATGCACTATATTATCTTCGGTCAAACTCCCTTTATCCCATTCTCCTTTTTCCCAATATGAAATGTAGCGATAATCTGTTTTCATGTAATTAAAACCTAAGTTAACCCAGTCTAATTCTATAGATTTTTTCATTTTATATTCTCCCCATCTTTTGATGCTTTTTAGTATATCATGTTTGCAAAAAAATATAAATTACTCTATCTTTATGTACAGCTAATTTACCTAAGTTAAAAATAAATATAAAAAGACCGCATCGGTTTCGATGCGGTCTTTTTTAGTCTGAACACGCCCTGTCTTATTGACAGAGTCCATTAATTTATAACTTAAGCTTCGATTGAAGCTACAACGCCAGCTCCAACAGTACGTCCGCCTTCACGAATAGTGAATTTAGTACCTGGATCAATAGCGATAGGAGCAATCAAGTCAACAGAAATCGTAACGTTGTCTCCTGGCATAACCATTTCAGTACCTTCTGGCAACTCAACAACACCAGTTACGTCAGTTGTACGGAAATAAAATTGTGGACGGTAGTTTGCGAAGAATGGAGTATGACGTCCACCCTCTTCTTTAGATAAGATATAAACTTCGCCAGTAAATTTTGTATGTGGAGTAATTGAACCTGGTTTAGCTAATACTTGTCCACGTTGGATGTCTTCACGTGCAACTCCACGTAATAATGCACCAATGTTGTCTCCTGCTTGAGCAAAATCTAACAATTTACGGAACATCTCAACTCCAGTTACAGTTGATTTAGTTGTTGCTTCATGGATTCCGATGATTTCAACTTCTTCACCGACTTTGATTTGTCCAGCTTCTACACGACCTGTAGCAACTGTTCCACGTCCAGTAATTGAGAATACATCCTCAACTGGCATCATGAATGGTTTTTCAGTATCACGAACAGGTGTTGGGATGTAAGAATCTACAGCTGCCATCAAGTCCATAATTTTATCTTCGTATTCTGCAACGCCTTCTAATGCTTTAAGAGCTGAACCAGCAATAACTGGAGTGTCGTCTCCTGGGAAATCGTAATCTGATAATAAGTCACGAACTTCCATTTCAACTAATTCTAGTAATTCTTCGTCATCAACCATATCTACTTTGTTTAAGAAAACAACGATATATGGAACACCAACTTGGCGAGACAATAGAATATGTTCACGCGTTTGAGGCATAGGACCATCAGCAGCAGATACTACTAAGATAGCTCCATCCATTTGTGCAGCACCAGTGATCATGTTTTTAACATAGTCAGCATGGCCTGGGCAGTCTACGTGAGCGTAGTGACGGTCTGCAGTTTCGTATTCAACGTGAGACGTTGAAATTGTGATTCCACGTTCGCGCTCTTCTGGAGCACCATCGATAGAAGCGTAGTCTGTAGCAGTACTTTTGAATCCTTTTTTAGCTAATACAGTTGTAATAGCAGCTGTTAAAGTTGTTTTACCATGGTCAACGTGTCCGATAGTTCCAACGTTAACGTGTGGTTTTGAGCGATCATATTTTTCTTTTGCCATTTTAGTAATTTCCTCCTCGAATTGAGTTTTAATTTTTTTGATGAATAAAATTGAATTTATCTCATCATTCGTAAAAAGTATACCTAGTATTCCTAATAAAAGCAATACTTAACAACTAGCAGAGAAGCTTACGCTTCTCCACCATTTTTCTTGATAATTTCTTCAGAAATAGATTTAGGAACATCTTCGTAATGATCAAATGTCATAGAGAAAGTTCCGCGACCTTGTGTTGAAGAACGTAATGAAGTAGCATAACCAAACATCTCAGCCAAAGGAATTGTTCCTTTAACGATAGTTGTGTTTCCGCGTACTTCAGAACCCTCGATACGTCCACGACGTGCAGAAATATGTCCCATTACATCTCCTAAATATTCTTCAGGAACTGTAATTTCAACAGCCATCATTGGTTCTAGAATTACTGGATTTGCTTTTTTAGAAGCGTTCTTAAGCGCCATTGATGCAGCAACTTTAAAGGCTGTCTCATTTGAGTCAACGTCATGGTATGAACCATCATAAAGTTTTGCTTTGATATCCACTAATGGATAGCCAGCAAGAACACCGTTATCTAATGAAGCTTCTAATCCTGCTTTAACTGCTGGGATGTATTCACGAGGAACCACACCACCAACGATTGCATCTTCAAATTCAAAACCTTTTCCTTCGTCATTTGGTGAGAATTCAATCCATACGTGACCGTATTGACCTTTACCACCGGATTGACGAACGAATTTACCTTCGGCTTTAGTAGAACCACGGAATGTCTCACGATAAGAAACTTGCGGAGCACCAACAGTAGCGTCAACGTTAAATTCACGTCTCATACGGTCTACGATGATATCCAAGTGTAACTCACCCATACCAGCAATAATTGTTTCGCCAGTTTCGTGGTCAGTTTCAGCGCGGAAAGTTGGATCTTCTTCAGCAAGTTTTTGTAACGCAACACCCATTTTATCTTGATCAGCTTTAGATCTAGGTTCGATAGCTACTTGAATAACGGGTTCTGGGAACTCCATTGATTCTAAGATAACTTGATCTTTTTCATCACATAAAGTGTCACCAGTTGTTGTATTTTTCAATCCAACAGCTGCAGCGATATCGCCAGCAAACACTTCAGGAATTTCGCTACGTGAGTTAGCATGCATCTGTAAGATACGACCTACACGTTCACGTTTACCTTTAGATGAGTTTTGAACATATGAACCAGCTTGTAAAGTACCTGAGTATACGCGGAAGAAAGTCAAACGTCCAACGAATGGATCCGTCATAACTTTAAACGCAAGAGCTGAGAAAGGTTCGCTGTCATCTGCATGACGTAAAACACGCTCTTCATCTCCAACAAGTACACCTTCAATAGCTTCAACATCAAGTGGTGATGGTAGGTAATCAATAACTGCATCAAGCATTAATTGAACACCTTTGTTTTTGAATGCTGATCCGCAAAGTACTGGATAAAATTCAACTTTTATCGTTGCAATACGAATAGCTTTTTTCAATTCTTCTTGAGAAATTTCTTCCCCATCAAGGTATCTTTCCATCAAGTCTTCGTCAGTTTCAGCAACAGCTTCAACTAATTTCAAACGCCATTCTTCAGCTAATTCTAGGTATTCAGCAGGAATTTCTTCCTCACGAATATTAATCCCTAAATCATCTTCATAGATTTCAGCCTTCATCTTCACTAAATCAATGATTCCTGTGAAGTTATCTTCAGAACCAATTGGCAATTGAATCGGATGAGCATTAGCTTGCAAACGGTCATGGATTGTTCCTACAGAATATAAGAAGTCAGCTCCGGTTTTATCCATTTTATTGATGAAAACGATACGAGGAACACCATAAGTTGTTGCTTGACGCCAAACTGTTTCAGTTTGAGGTTCAACACCAGATTGGGCATCCAATAAGGCAACAGCACCATCTAATACACGAAGAGAACGTTCAACTTCAACAGTGAAGTCAACGTGACCAGGAGTATCGATAATATTTACACGGTGGCCATTCCAAGCTGCAGTTGTAGCTGCAGAAGTGATTGTAATACCACGTTCTTGTTCTTGTGCCATCCAGTCCATTTGTGAAGCCCCTTCATGGGTTTCACCGATCTTATGGATACGGCCAGTATAATAAAGAACACGCTCAGTCGTTGTTGTTTTACCAGCATCGATATGGGCCATGATTCCGATATTACGGGTATTTTCTAGAGTAAACTCTCTTTTTGCCATTTTGCACTAACACCCCTTTTTCTTTTAGATTTTTTATTGTATTAAAAAAAACACATTTTTCCCAATAAAGGCATGGTCTTCAAAAAACAAAAACCAAGCCTTTTGTTGGAAAATTTTACCAGCGGTAATGAGCGAAAGCTTTGTTAGCTTCTGCTACTTTATGTGTTTCTTCACGTTTCTTAACAGCAGCACCTGAATTGTTTGCTGCATCCATAATTTCTTTAGCTAAGCGTTGTTCCATAGTATCTTCTCCACGCAGACGTGAATAGTTTACTAACCAACGTAGTGCTAATGCAGTACGACGGTCTGGACGAACTTCAACTGGTACTTGGTAGTTAGAACCCCCAACACGACGAGCTTTAACTTCAATAACAGGCATGATATTTTTCATTGCTTGTTCAAATACTTCAATAGGATCGTTGCCAGTTTGTTCTTTAACTACTTCAAGAGCGTTATAAAGAATTGTAGCAGCTTTTCCACGTTTTCCATCAACCATTAAACGGTTGATTAAACGAGTAGCTAATTTAGAATTATAAATCGGATCTGGTAAAACATCACGTTTAGTAATAGGACCTTTACGAGGCATCCAAATTCCTCCTTTCAAAAATAATTTTAGTTTTTTTAGATTGCATAGTTAGTTTAAGAAAAAGATTAGTTCTTAGGTTTTTTAGTACCGTATTTAGAACGACTTTGTTTACGATCTGCAACACCAGATGTATCTAAAGCACCACGAACGATATGGTAACGAACTCCCGGTAAATCTTTTACACGTCCTCCACGGATAAGTACAACACTATGTTCTTGCAAGTTGTGTCCTTCTCCTGGAATATATGCTGTTACTTCAATTAAGTTAGACAAACGAACACGTGCATATTTACGTAACGCTGAGTTAGGTTTTTTAGGAGTCATAGTTCCTACACGAGTACACACACCACGTTTTTGAGGTGAGTTTACGATTGTTTGTTTCTTTCTTTTACTGTTGTATCCCTTATTCAAAGCAGGAGATTCTGATTTTCCAACTTTAGATTTACGAGGGCTACGAACTAATTGATTAATAGTAGGCATTTGTAATTTCCTCCTTCCCTGTATTTATCTTTTCTAGTCCACACATCCAGGTGGTTCTTTTTTTAGCAAAAAAATAGTGCTGCAAATCGCAACCAGCTTTGTTTGTGGAACGTTTGGCCATTGTACCAGTCAGAACGACCGATAGATAGGAATCTGTATACAAAAGCACCTTGTGAATCATACCACGTCATTTTTTCTTTGTCAACAATTATTGGAAATTTTTTCTTTCTATTTTTAAAAATTTTCGAATACTTTAACGTATATTTTAGCTGACAAGTTATTTTGATAAGAAATTGAGGCGAAAAAATGGAAAATCTACTCTTACTTTTTTTTATTTGGCTAATTGGAACTTGTTTCGGATCTTTTTTTATAGTTGTTGGGCTAAGAATTCCAAATGGTCAATCTATTATCTATCCACGTTCATCTTGTTCCAAGTGTCAACATGTTCTCAACCCTTTTGACCTTATTCCTATTTTTTCCTACTTTCTTTTAAAAGGCCGTTGTCGCCACTGCCATATCTCCTTTTCTTTTTTGTATCCTCTAACTGAAGCGTTAACTGGTTCACTCTTTGCATTAGTTTTCTATCGATTTAGCAATCAGCCTATAGAATGTTTTTCGCTTCTTTTCTTACTTTCTTTTGGCATTATTTTTTGTATCAGTGATAGCTTTTATTTTTTGCTACCTGATTCTTTAATGCTTTTATTTTTTTTGTTTTCATTGCTTTTTAGACTGTGGTTTCATCCTCTATCTTTAACTTACTATTTAATTAGCAGTTTCAGTATTTTTTTATTTTTCTATATTTTTTATTGTCTTACTAACGAAGGGTTAGGAGGTGGAGATGTGAAACTTTTTGGTGTCTTAGGTCTATTTTTTGGTTACGAATTAACTTTATTCGTCTTATTTATTGCTTGTCTAATTAGTTTAGTAGTCGGTTCAGTCCTTTTTACTCTCAAAAACTTTTCAAAGAAAACACATTTCCCGTTTGCACCTGCTATTTTTTTAGCCTCTTTTATTGTTGCACTCTATGGAGAAAAATTTCAAGCTATTTTACACTCGCTTTTATAACTAGTCACATTCGCTAATACTCATCCTATTCTAAAAACAGGGAGTCAAAAAAGAATTTCACTTCTTTTTTAGATAGGTTATGTATATTAAAAGCTAGTTCTCTTTTAATACTGTTCTCACTTCCTCTTCATTTTCTCTTTACCCCTTTAACTCTTCGTCTCCATGATACCGAGCATATGGAAGAGTATTCCACGTCCGGTAGTCCATATCTTCTTTGATTAAAGCTGACGGAAGATCATTTAGGTTTTGATAAACTGCATCCAATTCTCGCTGCGTTTCCTCTTTAACTTGATACTTAGATTCATCTGAAGCTAGTTCTACTTTATTTTTTTAATATTGAATTAGAAACTCTTTTTGGCATCTCATATTTAAATGTGTTTCTTCTATCTATGGATCTTTTATTTTTCTATTTCTATCAGAAGTGTGACTATATTGGTTAAATACACCTTGGTAGACGCTGCTCACATAATCAAGGACGTTCCTATTTGCAAGCAACAAATCTGAATTGGATAAATCCTTGATAGCGATTTTTTTATAACGTTTTGCTCCACCAATTCCAATTGCGTGTGCAGGTTTGGTTTGTCGCTGGATTATCACAGTCTGTACAATAAATTACTTTGTGGTAAAGACAAATATCAATTCCCATCTCTTCAGATGAATACTGATCAAAAATTGAGTGACTAGCATACTTATCATAGTAATCGCCGATTCTTGAACAATCGCTTCCAATTAGAGCATGTATACACTCATAATTTTTTATGATTAAGGCATGTAGACCTGTTTCACGAGGCCTTGCAAAAATAGAGGTTACACGAAGAGGAGATAGAATTGCACATTCTTTAGAATACTAGTTTCGTAGAACACTTTTGTAAGACATCGCTAAGACATCACACGGTACTCGTGATGAGTTTTTCTTTCTTAAAATAAAAAAAGCAGTCCAACCGATTCTGAGAATCAATTGAACTACTTTACCTTATGATTTAATTCACTTCACCTTAATTAGTCATTAATGCTATAAACATTTTCGCTTACAACACCAACGCCTTTAGGTTCCATCTTACGGTATTTAGCCATTCCAGTACCAGCTGGAATTATTTTACCGATGATAACATTTTCTTTCAGTCCCAATAACGGATCACGTTTACCGCGGATTGCAGCATCTGTTAAGACACGTGTCGTTTCTTGGAATGATGCAGCTGATAAGAAACTGTTTGTTTCTAATGAAGCTTTTGTGATTCCCAATAAGACTGGACGAGCTGTAGCTGGTACGCCACCTGCCATTAGAGTCTTAGCGTTCTCTTCTGTAAAGTCATGAATATCAATTAAAGTACCTGGTAAAACATCTGTTTCGCCTGGATCCATAATGCGAACTTTGCGTAACATTTGACGAACCATTACTTCAATATGCTTGTCTCCAATTTCTACCCCTTGCATACGGTATACTTTCTGAACTTGGCCTAACAAGTAATTTTCAACAGACAGAACATCGCTTACGCTTAATAATTGTTTAGGGTCAATTGATCCTTCAATTAAGCGAGTACCACGTTCAATTATGTCTCCTTCAGCAACTTTCATGCGTGAAATAAACGGAACTTGATAGCTACGTGTATCTGTTTCACCCTTAATTGTTACTTCTTTAGTACGATCTGCAGGATTTTCATCAATTGAGATAACTTCTCCTGTTACTTCTGTAATAACAGATTGTCCTTTAGGATGACGAGCTTCAAATATCTCTTGGATACGAGGTAGACCTTGAGTAATATCGTCCCCAGCAACTCCACCTGTATGGAATGTACGCATTGTCAATTGGGTTCCTGGCTCACCAATTGATTGAGCAGCGATTGTTCCAACTGCTTCACCAACTTCAACTTCAGAACCAGTCGCTAAGTTACGACCATAACAGTACTTACATACACCGTGTTTCGTATTACATGTGAAGACTGAACGAATCGTAATTGATTTAATACCGGCATCAATGATTTGTTTAGCAATATCTTCTGTAATAATTTCATTGCTCTTAATGATAACTGATCCATCATTAGGATTAACAACTGTTTTACGAGTGTAACGACCTAATAAACGCTCCTCAAGAGGTTCAATAACTTCATTGCCATCTTTAATTGCCATGATTTCAAGTCCACCATCTGTTCCACAATCTGTTTCACGAATGATAACATCTTGTGCTACATCTACTAAACGACGAGTCAAGTAACCTGAGTCAGCCGTTTTCAGAGCCGTATCAGTCATTCCTTTACGAGCTCCGTGGGTAGAAATAAACATTTCTAAAACAGAAAGACCTTCACGGAAGTTAGATGTAATAGGCAACTCCATGATTTGACCATTCGGTGCAGCCATTAATCCACGCATACCAGCGAGCTGAGTAAAGTTGGAAATGTTACCACGGGCACCAGAGTCACTCATCATAAAGATTGGGTTACGGTCATCCAAACTTTCCATCAGTCTGATCTGGATACGATCTTTTGTAGCATTCCAAACAGCAATAACACGTTCATAACGCTCTTCATCTGTGATTAAACCACGACGGAATTGTTTTGTTATGTTATCTACTTGACCATGAGCTTCCTCTAATATCTGTTGTTTTTCTTCTAAAACAACAATATCAGAGATACCAACAGTGATTCCAGCAATTGTAGAATACTTGTATCCTAAGTCTTTCATTTTATCTAACATTTTTGACGTTTCAGCAATTTTAAATCGCTTGAAGACTTCAGCAATGATATTACCCAGATTTTTTTTCTTAAATGGTTTGACTAGTTCCTGCTCTTTAATGTGAGCTGGAATATCTGTACCCATTTCAACAAAATAATTGTCTGGTGTTGCAACTTCAAGGTTGCTTTGTGTTGGCTCATTCAAATATGGGAATTCATTTGGCATGATTTCGTTAAAAATTAATTTACCAACTGTTGTAATTAACATTTTATCTTTTTGCCATTCAGTAAATGGTTTACCTGGAATATCAATTGAACGAATACCAACGCGTGAATGTAAATGTACATAGCCACTTTGGTAAGCGATTAAAGCTTCATTTAAACTACTAAATGTCATGCCTTCGCCTTCACGCTCTTCTTCTTCCATTGTCAAATAATAGTTACCTAAAACCATATCTTGTGATGGAGTAACAACTGGTTTACCATCTTTAGGGTTCAAGATATTATGAGCAGCTAACATCAACATACGTGCTTCGGCTTGCGCTTCGTCACTTAATGGTACGTGGACAGCCATTTGGTCACCATCAAAATCGGCATTATATGCTTCACAAACTAATGGGTGAAGACGAATTGCTTTACCTTCAACTAAGATAGGTTCAAATGCCTGGATACCTAATCTATGCAGTGTCGGTGCTCGGTTTAATAGTACTGGATGTTCACGGATAACTTCTTCTAAAACAGGCCAAATAGCATCATCTTGACGATCAATTTTGCGTTTGGCATTCTTAATATTGCTAGCGATATCACGAGCAACTAATTCACGCATAACAAATGGTTTGAATAATTCAATAGCCATTTGTTTTGGCAAGCCACACTGATACATTTTTAAAGTTGGACCAACTACAATAACGGAACGACCAGAATAGTCAACACGTTTTCCTAGTAAGTTTTGACGGAAACGTCCTTGTTTCCCTTTTAGCATATGAGACAGCGATTTTAAAGGACGATTTCCTGGACCAGTAACAGGACGACCACGACGACCATTATCAATCAAAGCATCAACGGCTTCTTGTAACATCCGTTTTTCATTTTGAACAATAATATTTGGAGCCATTAAGTCTAATAGACGTTTTAGACGGTTATTACGGTTAATAACACGACGATACAAGTCATTTAAGTCACTTGTTGCGAAACGGCCACCTTCTAGTTGAACCATCGGGCGGATTTCTGGAGGAATAATTGGAATAACATCCATAACCATCCATGATGGTTGATTTCCTGAGTTACGGAATGCTTCTAAGATATCCAAGCGACGAATAGCACGTGTTCGTTTTTGTCCTTGAGCTGTTTTTAGTTCTTCTTTTAGCTCGCCAACTTCTTTTTCTACGTTTACGTCATCTAATAACTGCTTGATTGCTTCTGCTCCCATTGCAGCTTGGAATTCGTTTCCGTATTGTTCACGGCGTTCACGGTATTCTCTTTCAGTCAATAACTGTTTTCTTTCCATTGGAGTATTTCCAGGTTCAGTAACCACGTAAGAAGCAAAGTAAATAACTTCTTCAAGTGCACGTGGGCTCATGTCTAAAACAAGACCCATTCGACTTGGAATTCCTTTGAAATACCAGATATGAGTAACTGGTGCTGCTAGTTCAATGTGTCCCATACGCTCACGACGTACTTTAGAACGAGTAACTTCAACGCCACAGCGATCACAAACAATCCCTTTGTAGCGAATCCGTTTGTACTTTCCACAAGCACATTCCCAGTCCTTTGAAGGTCCAAAAATACGTTCGCAAAATAGTCCATCACGTTCAGGTTTTAATGTACGATAGTTAATGGTTTCTGGTTTTTTTACTTCTCCATAAGACCAACTGCGGATCTTATCTGGAGAGGCCAAGCCTATTTGCATACTATTAAAATTATTAACGTCTATCAAGGGGCCTACCTCCCTTTATTTTTTTCGAGCTGCCCTATCTTGCTCTCTTTTTTCTGATTCCTTTTAACTATACTTCGCACTCTAATCCCTTAGAGAAGTGAAAAATTATCTTTTTATCTCTCTAAGGAGTTGGATAGAGTACAAGATATGTTAGTCTTTTAGTCGTTCTTGTTCGGCTGCGTCTGCACGAACTTTTTCTTGTTCTTCAGCATATTTACTTAAAGCATCAATGTTTACAATATCATCGTCATCATCCATGTCGCGTAGTTCGATTTCCTCGTCATCGGCATTTAATACTTTCATATCTAATCCTAATGCTTGTAATTCTTTAACTAGTACGCGGAATGATTCAGGAACTCCTGGTTTAGGAATTGGTTCACCTTTAACGATAGCTTCATAAGTCTTCACACGACCAACAACATCATCTGATTTGTAGGTAAGGATTTCTTGTAACGTATAGGCTGCCCCATATGCTTCAAGTGCCCAAACTTCCATCTCACCGAAACGTTGTCCACCAAATTGAGCTTTACCACCCAATGGCTGTTGTGTAACTAAAGAATAAGGCCCAGTTGAACGTGCATGTAATTTATCGTCAACCATGTGGGCTAACTTAATCATGTACATTACACCAACAGAAATACGATTATCAAATGGTTGTCCTGTTCTTCCATCGTATAAGACAGTTTTAGCATCTGAAGCCATTCCTGCTTCTTTGACCGTTTCCCAGACATCTGAATCGTTTGCTCCATCGAATACTGGCGTAGCAATATGAATACCCAATTGACGAGCAGCCATACCGATGTGTAACTCTAATACTTGTCCAATGTTCATCCGTGAAGGAACTCCTAATGGGTTCAGCATGATATCTACTGGTGTTCCATCAGGCATAAATGGCATGTCTTCTTCTGGCATAATTAAAGAGACAACCCCTTTATTACCATGACGTCCAGCCATTTTATCCCCTTCATTAATTTTACGTTTTTGAACAATATACACACGAGCAAGCATATTTACTCCTGGAGATAATTCGTCGCCAGCTTCACGTGTAAAGATTTTCACATCATGAACCGTTCCGCCTCCACCATGTGGTACACGTAAAGAAGTATCACGTACTTCACGAGCTTTTTCCCCAAAAATAGCATGCAATAAGCGTTCTTCAGCAGATAGCTCAGTTACTCCCTTAGGCGTTACTTTACCAACTAATAAATCGCCATCACGCACTTCAGCACCAATACGAATAATACCCATTTCATCTAAATCTTTTAATGCATCTTCTCCGACGTTTGGAATTTCACGGGTGATTTCTTCAGGTCCAAGTTTTGTATCACGAGCTTCTGATTCATATTCTTCAATATGGATAGAAGTGTATACATCATCTTTAACTAAACGTTCACTCATGATAATCGCATCTTCATAGTTGTATCCTTCCCAAGTCATGAAGGCTACTAATGGATTTTGACCTAATGCCATTTCCCCATTTTCCATTGAAGAACCGTCTGCTAAAATTTCGCCTTTATCTGCGCGATCGCCTTTAGCAACAATCGGACGTTGATTGTAACAAGTTCCAGCATTTGAACGACGGAATTTTGTAACAGCGTACTTATCTAGTGCACCATTGCTTTGACGGATACGAATCTCTTTAGCATCAACATATTCAACTATTCCATCATTTTGACAGATAATTGCAGCACCCGAGTCTTTTGCAGCTACGTATTCCATACCTGTTCCAACTAAAGGAGCTTGCGGATTAACCAAAGGAACCGCCTGACG
>JAGQHW010000038.1:18559-20715 GCA_020431645.1 Carnobacterium sp.
GAGTCTTTTGCAGCTACGTATTCCATACCTGTTCCAACTAAAGGAGCTTGCGGATTAACCAAAGGAACCGCCTGACGTTGCATGTTCGCTCCCATTAGTGCACGGTTACTATCATCATTTTCCAAGAAAGGAATACAAGCTGTCGCAACAGCAACTACTTGTTTTGGTGATACGTCCATATAGTCCACTCGGCTAATAGGAACTTCCAAGTTTTCTTCAACATAACGAGCAAGAACATTTTCATTCGCAAATGTACCATCATCATTTAATTTTGCATTTGCTTGAGCTACTACATAAGCATCTTCTTCATCAGCTGTTAAATAATCAATTTGATTGGTTACTTTACCTGTTTCGCGGTCTACACGGCGATAAGGTGTTTCAATAAAACCAAATTTATTTATTTTAGCATAACTTGATAAACTGTTAATCAATCCAATATTTGGTCCCTCAGGCGTTTCGATTGGACACATACGGCCATAATGCGAGTAATGTACGTCTCGAACTTCATAACCGGCACGGTCTCTAGTTAAACCACCGGGTCCTAGGGCTGATAAACGACGTTTGTGTGTTAACTCGCCTAAAGGGTTGGTTTGATCCATAAATTGTGACAATTGAGAAGAACCGAAGAACTCTTTAATTGCTGCAACGACTGGACGAATATTAATTAATTGTTGTGGTGTAACAGTTGCCATATCTTGAATAGACATTCTTTCACGAACCACACGCTCCATACGAGACAAACCAATACGGTATTGATTTTGTAATAATTCACCAACTGAACGAATACGACGGTTACCTAAATGATCAATATCATCTACGTGACCGATTCCTTCTTGTAAATTAAAGAAGTAGTTCATTGAAGCAATGATATCAGCAGGTGTAGCATTTTTTATCTCTGTTGAAATCACGCTATTTCCAATAACATTCACTATACGCTCAGGATCTTTTGGAGAGATTACTTTTACAACTTGTAATAAAATTGGCTCTTTTACTACTGCATCTTCTGATGGATAGTAAGTTACACTGTTTAGACCAGCATCAAGGTAAGGATCTAAAATATCCATATGATCACGATCTAAAAGTGTGCCTTGTTCAATTATGATTTCACCAGTTTCTGGATCAATTAGCGTTTCAGCCAATGTCAAATTGAATAGACGTGTCTTTAAGTTTAACTTCTTGTTTACTTTGTAACGACCTACATTAGCTAAATCATATCGTTTTGGATCAAAGAAACGAGCAGTTAATAGACTTCTTGAGCTATCAGCTGTTTTAGGTTCACCTGGACGTAGACGCTCATAGACATCTTTTAAGGCTTCTTCTGTACGTGAGTCACTTGCATTTTTGTGCAAATCTTTTTCTATTGTTAGACGAAGACTCTCGTTAGCGCCAAAGATTTCAAGAATTTGATCATCTGAACCAAATCCTAATGCACGAACTAGAACAGATAAAGGAATTTTACGAGTACGGTCAATGCGGACATAAGAAATATCTTTTGCATCTGTTTCATACTCTAACCATGCTCCACGGTTTGGAATCAAAGTTGTTCCAAAATTTTCTTTACCATTCTTATCTAATTTACTATTAAAGTAAACACCTGGTGAACGGACCAATTGAGAAACAATGACTCGTTCAGCTCCGTTGATAACAAAAGTACCCATATCTGTCATCAGTGGGAAGTCGCCAAAGAAAACTTCTTGATCTTTAACTTCTCCTGTTACTTTATTAATTAAACGTAACTTTACATAAATAGGCGCTGAGTAATTAGCATCATGAGAACGAGCTTCTTCAACTGTATATTTTGACTCTTGTAATTGATAGTCCAAGAACTCTAATGAAAGGTTTCCTGCGAAGTCTTCTATAGGAGAAATGTCTTTAAACATCTCGCGTAAGCCCTCATCTAAGAACCATTGGTAGGAATTGGTTTGAATTTCAATCAAATTTGGAAGTTCTAAAACTTCACTGATTCGCGCAAAACTTTTACGTGTACGGTGTTTTCCGTAATTTACTAAGTGGCCTGCCAACCTATTCACCCCTTAAAATTGTTTTGAATGTGCTTTTTAGAAAATCAAAATTAGTCCATTCACTTATATTACATTTAAATGTCAAATATTAACATTTGGTAACATCTCATAAATTAACCTATTTTTTGACAAAAA
>JAGQHW010000039.1 GCA_020431645.1 Carnobacterium sp.
GCTATTACTGGCATTGCAAGTCGTCGTGTATTTATAGCAGCTGGAGGACTATTTATTGTTTTTGGCTTATCTGGTAAACTCTCTGCTTTAATTTCGACTATTCCTTCTGCCGTTATTGGTGGAGTTTTTGCACTTGTGTGTGGGGTTATTGCAATGAGTGGCTTTCAAATCATAAAACAAACACAAATTGGGCAAAAAGAAATGTATGTCATCTCTATTCCTATTTTATTGATAATAGCCTTATTGTATTTACCAAAAGATTATTTAATGAGTTTGCCAACAATGATTCATTATTTGTTTAGTTCTCCCATTGCGATAGCTTCAATAGCAGCTATTGCCTTAAATAAGTTGTTACCAGCTGATTAATAAATAGACTAACGCTAAAAAATAATGAGTTAATTTTTTATTAAATCCCTTATTCCGTTTAAACCAATAAGTCTAAAAATAGAATTTATTTTTTCTGTTTTTAGGAATGGCTTTAAATGGTAAAGGGGATTTTTTATTTTATTATTTTTTATGAATAGAGAATGGTATAATATGGATGAATGAGCGTAATTTCAAAAGGAGACAAAAGTGTGGCCAATATCAAAGAAGTAGCAAGACTTTCAAATTGTTCAGTAACGACAGTGTCTAGAGTATTAAATCATCATCCACATGTATCAGAAGAAAAAAAACAGCGTATTTTAGCTGTCATTAAGGAACTAGACTATGCTCCTAACAGCCAAGCAAGAGACTTGATTCTAGGAGTATCAAAAAATATTGGGGTAGTTATTCCTAATGTGAATCATTCTTATTTCGAAAAAATTATTAGCGGAGTAATTGAGTCAGCATTTGAAATTGGCTATTCAGTGACACTTTTGCCTACTAACTATAATCCTGAAATAGAAAAAAGCTACTTTGAACAATTGAAAACTAAGAGATTTGAAGCGCTAATATTAACATCTAAAAGTAACTCATTGGCAGAAATCGAAAAATATACAAAGTATGGACCGATTATTTGTTGTGAAGATACAAAAGATTATGCTATTTCGAGTGTTCATGTCGATCGTAAAAAAGCTTACACGGAGGTATTCGCTTCTTTAAAAGAGATGGGCTATCAGAATATTGGAGTGACCATTAACCGTAGCGAAGAAGTTAGTGCAAGTTCTAAAATTAATAGTGAAAGCTATGAAGACGTTTTTGGAGTATCCATTGAAGGCAAGATTGTGCGTGATTGCTCAACGATGGAAGATGGAAAAAAAGCAGCAGATTATTTTTTTAACAGTGACCAAGAATTTGACGCCATTGTGACAAATGGCGACCATGTTGCTAGCGGTATTTATAAGTATGCTAAAGATCGTCACTTGAAACAGCCATTATTGATTGGTCAGGAAAATCTAGCTATTAGTGAAGTTTTATCTTTTACGACAGTAGATTTTCATCTGAAAGAAATCGGAAGTGCAGCTTTTCAATTAGCAGTAAGTGGAGAAGTGGCAAAAAAAGTTTTCCCCTATACCATCATCAAAAGGTCGTTCAATTGCAATGTATAAATCGTTAAATGAAGATTGATTTAGAGGGAAAATAAAAAAATAAACAGATATGCTGAATTTTTTTGTTAAATAGTATAGAATAAGTAGATAGATAATAACGTAACTAAATAGACAGATAGAGGTGCGATTTTTAAGAGTACGGTAACCCAAAAAAGGCAAAGGGGTATCAGAAAGGGAAAATCGCCGAAGTGACTAGTGGGGCCAAGCTAGTAGTTGCTGGTTTTGAATAAAATATATTCAAGACTGTCATAAAAATCAAGTATTCGATTCTTATGGAGGACTATCAACAAAAGGGTCTGCTTTTTTGTAGTTAAATACACTAAAAAGATACCTTGAGTTGAGTAGACTCAAGGTATCTTTTTAGTGTTTTTTATTTAATTTAGAGAGGAAGTTGATGATGAAGAAGAAAATTGGATTCATAGTGGCAATAGGTTTGTTGGTAATAGCGGCTGTTAATGCAGATTTTGGTGGAGGAAATGGAACAGAAGTTTATTATGGTTTATTCACATTAGTTCCACCAGTAGTTGCCATAGTGTTAGCATTTATAACGAAAGATGTTATTATTTCTCTTTTCATAGGCGTTTTCTCGGGAGCTTTTGTGCTCCATCTAGCTAATCATAATTTTCTCGTTGCTTTTGTTCAAGCCTTTTTAAGCGTAGTCGAATATGCCTTAACTTCACTATCAGATCCGTGGAATGCAGGGATTATTCTACAGGTACTAACCATTGGTGGCTTGATTGCACTAATGACTAAAATAGGAGGAGCTAAAGCTGTGGCAGCTGCTCTATCAAATAAAGCTAAAGGGCCTAGAAGTGCTCAAGTGATTACATGGATTTTAGGGGTATTAATGTTTTTTGATGATTACGCTAACTCACTCATTGTCGGACCCGTAATGCGTCCAGTTACTGATGAAAAACATATTTCACGAGAAAAATTAGCTTTCGTTGTAGATGCAACAGCTGCACCAATTGCAGGGATTGCATTGATTTCTACATGGGTAGGGTATGAAGTAGGCTTGATAAAAGATGGGTATGAATCCATTGGTCAATCAGTGAATGCTTACGGTATTTTCATTCAAACACTGCCTTATCGGTTTTATAATTTCTTGATGCTGGCTTTTGTTTTAGCAACGGCTTTATTATTAAGAGAATTTGGCCCAATGTTAAAAGCAGAAAAAAAAGCTCGTACAAGAAAAGAGAATGAATTTGATGATTTCACTTTAGAAACGTCAACAGAAATGGAAGATATGGAACCTGCAGAAGGAGTCAAGTTATCGATATGGAATATGATTGTTCCGATCGGTACATTGATTATTGCAGCATTTATTGGCTTTTATTTCAACGGATACAATACTGTTATGGAAGGTGGAGAAACGGCAACGATTGCTCTATTAGAAAATAGTCCGTTATCCTTTTTAGCTATTCAAGAAGCTTTTGGTGCATCTGATGCAAGTATTGTCTTGTTTCAAGCAGCCTTATTAGCAAGTTTGGTAGCAATGGCGATGGGCGTTCATCAAAAAGCTTTCACGTGGACAGAATCGGTATCAGTTTGGATTAATGGGATGAAATCATTAATCATTACTGGAGCTATTTTGTTATTGGCTTGGTCGTTAAGTACAGTTATTGGTGAGTTAGGTACGGCAGAATTTTTAGTTTCACTATTATCTGATTCCATGCCACTATTTTTATTGCCCTCAATTATTTTCATTTTAGGAGCTGTTACATCGTTTGCAACAGGAACATCTTATGGCACAATGGGCATCTTGATGCCATTAGCGATTCCGTTAGCAGCAGCTTTGTCAGCTGATCCAGAGTTTGTTATTATGACTTCAGGAGCTGTTTTGACTGGAGCAATCTTTGGAGACCATTGTTCACCAATTTCTGATACAACCATTTTATCTTCAATGGGGGCAGGCGTAGATCATCTAGATCACGTTAAGACTCAGTTATTGTATGCATTAGTAGTTGGAGTTATTTCTGTTTTGTTTGGTTTTATTCCTGTCGGTTTAGGCTTATCCATCTGGATTGTTATGCCAGTAGCTTTACTTGCTACAATTGGAGTTGTTTATTTCTTTGGTACACGAGTAGAAGAAGTCGTGGTAAAAGATCCTATTGAAGAAAATTAACTAATCAAACTCTCTTCTTATTTTATTGGGAAGAGAGTTTTTAATGAATCCGAAAGAAACCGCATTCATTATGGTTTCGTATTGCCATTAAAGCTAGAGACAGTGAGACTTAGGGGAAACTAAAAAGAATGCAGTTATTTCTATCAATCTCACTTAATGTAAACAGTAAAAAGAGCAAAACAAGTGAATTGTTTTGCTCTTTTTTAGTAGTTATTCTACTGTAACACTCTTGGCTAAATTTCTAGGTTTATCGACATCATTACCACGGTGTAAACTAGTGTAGTAAGCTAATAATTGAGTTGGAACTACGCTAACTAACGGTGTGAGTAATGGATGAACTTCTGGTAGTACGATCTGATCACTTTGTTGTTCTAAGCCATTCATAGCAATAACGAGTGTATAGGCTCCACGAGCACGGACTTCTTGAACATTCCCTCGTGTATGACCAGCAGTTGCTTTATCCGTGATAATTGCGATTACGGGAGTATTTTCCTCTATTAGAGCAATGGTACCGTGCTTTAATTCTCCGGCAGCGAACCCTTCTGTTTGAACGTAAGACACTTCCTTTAATTTTAGTGCAGCTTCCATAACAACGTAATAATCTATTCCTCGACCAATATAAAAAGCATTGCGGCTTGTACTTAGAAAATCTGTTGCAAGTTGTTCAATAGCTACTTTTTCAGAAAGAATACCTTCCATTCCTGCAGCTACAATGCCAAGTTCATGGGCCATATTGCTATCTCCGGCAATGCCGTTTTCTCTTGCTATAGCTTCTGATAAAGCTGCTAAAACCGTGATTTGAGCAGTATAAGCTTTTGTTGATGCAACAGCAATTTCAGGGCCAGCATGGAGCAACAATGTGAAATCAGCTTCTCTAGATAACGTAGATCCAGCTACGTTAGTTAAAGTTAATGAAGGGAAATCCATGGCATTAATCTTAACCAAAACTTGTCTGCTATCAGCAGTTTCACCACTTTGTGATAAGAAAATAAAGAATGGTTTTTTTGTCAGGATAGGCATGTTGTGGCCAAATTCACTAGATAAATGCACCTCAGTCGGAATGTGAGCTAAATTTTCTAATAACTGTTTTCCGGCCCATCCAGCATTATAACTGGTTCCACAAGCAATAATATAAATTCGATCACTATCTTTTAAGCAATCGATAATAGTTTTATCTAATTCAAACTGGCCTTGTTTATTTTGATAAGCTTGAATAATTTTTCGAAGAACAGCTGGTTGCTCATCTATTTCTTTTGCCATGTAATAAGGGTAAGTACCTAAGTCTAAATCACCTAGATTAATTTCTGCTGTATAAGGAGTACGATGAATAATGGTGCCATCTTGAGTTTCTATTTTGATTTCATCACGAGTTAACGTAACCAATTCGCCATCCATTAATTCAATAAATTGATTTGTTTCTTGAACCATAGCCATAGCATCGCTGCAAACAGCGTTAAAATTTTCGCCTTTTCCAATTAATAAGGGACTTTTATTTTTAGCAGCGTAAATAATATCCGGTTGATTGCTATCAATTAAAGCTAAAGCATAAGAGCCCTTCAATTTAGAAATAGTCTTTTTAAAAGCTTCGAATGTATTAATTTGTTCGTTTTTAGCAAAGTACGCGATAAGTTGGACAATGATTTCAGTATCTGTGTCACTTATTAAAGAAATGTCTGCTAAGTAAGTATCTTTAAGTTCTTGGAAGTTTTCAATGACACCATTATGCACAAGAGCAAGTTGGTTTTTAGCAGCCTGATGTGGATGAGCATTTTTGACACTTGGACGACCATGTGTTGCCCAACGTGTATGCCCAATTCCTGAAGTACAGACTGTATCGATTTTAATAATTTTTTTCAAGTCAGCAATTCTTCCTTTTTCTTTAAATAGATAACCATTTTTATTTTCATCTATTATAAAAATACCAGAAGAGTCATAACCTCGGTACTCTAGTTTTTCTAAACCTTGTAATAAAATAGATTTAGCCTCTTTATTGCCAATATAAGCTACGATTCCGCACATTTATTTGTCCTTCTTTCTATTTATTAAACTTTTGAATGATCTTTCTAGCAACTCATTATAAAAAAACGACTCCATCAGAAATCGATATGTATACCAAATAAATATAAAATTAATTGGTATATACAATAGTTTGTTTTATTTTTTTAATAACATGATAATAATATGACTAATTAAACGTTAAGTCAACTATTTTTTTAAGAGAGATGAAATTGGTATATCTTTTTAATTGATTTTTAATAGAGATACCAATTTTTAGGAATTAGATGTAAAATTGGCTCTTTGGTATAGGGAAAGTCAGTGGAAAAAGTAGTAGAATTAGAAGTCAATTTTATTAAGCTTGCTCTTTTTGAAATAAAACAACTGATTTTTATAAACACTAACCTATTAGCTAGCTCAAAAGGTCGGGTATAGTCTTTTTTTATCTAATCTATCACTAGGTAAGTCATTTATCGATTCTTTTAATCTTAATACAGATTTTGTTCTCTTTACTATGCGAACGTATGTTTGTATAATCAAAGAAAGTAAACGTTGTTTAATGATGAAAAAGGAGCGATGGATATGATTCGATTAGATTATTCAACTGAGCCTCGAAGAGATATCTTATGTATTGATGTAAAGTCTTTTTTTGCGTCTGTTGAATCTGTTAAAAGGGGGATTCATCCATTAAAGTCGTATATAGTGGTTATGAGTAAGCCGGAACAAGAAGGTGGTTTAGTTTTGGCTGCTTCTCCAAGGGTAAAAGAAGAATATGGTATTAAGACAGGTTCACGGCGCTATGAAATTCCAAAAAATTCTAACATTCAAATTGTTGAACCAAGAATGAGTTTATATTTGAAAGTAAATGTCATGATAAACGATATTTTTCAAGAATTTATCTCAAGCGAAGATTTACATATTTACAGCATTGATGAATCTTTTTTAGATGTCACTTCTTCTCATGCCTTATTTGGTACAACAAAAGAAATTGCAGTAAAAATCCAACAAGCCATTTGGCAAAGGTTGCATTTAGTAACGGCAATTGGAATAGGTGACAATCCTTTATTAGCTAAATTAGCGTTAGATAATGAAGCAAAAGATAGTCCGAATTTTATGGCTGACTGGCATTATGAAGATGTCGAGAAAACAATCTGGCGTATTCATCCTATTACAGAAATGTGGGGAGTGGGTAATAAAACAGCAAATAATTTAGTCAAATTAGGTATTGATTCTGTTTATCGATTATCTCAACACGATGTATTAGCTTTGAAACGAGTTCAAGGAGTGATAGGGGAACAACTTTTTTATCATGCTCATGGAATTGACCGAAGTATTCTATCAGAAAAGTATCAGACATTGTCTAAGTCTTATGGAAAAAGCCAAATTTTAGATCGAGATTATATTCAACAAGCAGAGATTGAAGTAGTTATCAAGGAAATGGCTGAACAAGTAGCTGCTCGTCTTCGAAGCCATTATGTTGAGACCCAAGTAGTTCATTTAACGATTGGTTTTTCAAAAGAAGTTAGTGAGAAAGGATTCAGTCATCAACTAAAAGTATTTCCAACAGCCGCTAGTCAAAAAATAATGGATACTTGCTTATACTTATTTAGAGCTCACTATCAACAAGAACCAGTGAGACAAATTTCTATTAGCTGCGGGAAAATACAGGCTAAGACAGATGTACAATTAAATTTATTTGAGTCAGAAGAACAGACTATTCGAAAAGAAAAGATCGATCAAATTATTGATTTAGTACGTGATAAGTACGGATATACTTCCTTAGTACATGCTAGCAGTCTGACTTCTGGTGCAACAGCCATCAAAAGAAATGGACTAGTTGGTGGTCATAAAGGCTAAAAAGATTCGTCCCACCATTTTTTTGATTCAGCTATTTCTGCGTGGCGAATCAAAGAACTATCAATAATGATAAGTTCAGAATAGGTTTGAAGATAAAGATTATTTTCTTCTTGACCAATGACAATTCCAATGAGATCATCCTCATATAAACCATTTATAAGAAAGTCCATTTGAAGAGCGAGTTGCTTTTTTGTTGAGAAGGCTTGGAAAATAGTTTCTGAAATACTTTCTGAGCTTTGTTTTTGTTTTGGTAAGGTACATTTATTTTTAAGTGCATCTGATTTTTGTAATAATTCAGCATGATCTGATAAGACGAAACCTTGCCATTTAGCCATTTTACGATCATTATACTCATATCCACTCATTTTCATTGTGTTCTCTCCTTTCTAGTTCTATCTTTCATTATACGAACAAATGTTCTGTTTGTATAGAAGGAATAGCTGATAGCTTAAAAAATTTAGTCACATACGTATCCAAAAAATTAAGAAATGTAAGTTAAATAATTATAAAATTAGAAAGCAGACAGTGTTTTTAGTACGGGAATAGTCAGTAAAGAATATCGTGTTAAATTTTGCTAAACATGAAATGAGTAAATAGAATATTCATTTTTAAAAGAGGCTAGTTTTATTTATTTTTTTAATGAGTTGAAAAAGTAAAAAGCTTTACCTAAAAATCCTTTTAAAAGGTATTTTTGGGTAAAAGCTCTTTTTTACTAACAATATCATATAATTGATCAAGTTTTTTAATTTGATAAGTAGGTTGAATCGAAGGATTGGTAGGTTTTGAATTCGGATTAAACCAACAAGTATCCATTCCAACAGTTTTTCCTCCAAGAATATCCGAACTCAATGAATCCCCGATAATGAGAGATTGCTGAATTGAAAAATTAGGAATACGTTCAAAAACATAATCAAAATAACCTTGCATGGGTTTTTGATAACCAGTATCTTCAGATACGAAGATATCTTTGAATAACGGCAACAGATTAGCTGATTCCATTCTTTGGTATTGTGTTTTTGACATTCCGTTTGTCACCGCATAAATAGAGTGATTCAAACTTAGTTTTTTTAATACCTTTAAGCTACCGTCAATTATGTCATCGCCTTTATTGAGAAGATAGCGGTAATTTTTTTCAAATACTAACCCATCAACAGCAAAATCCAGTTCTTTAAATAACAGTGGGAAACGTGAAGTGAAAATAGCATTCCGATCGATTTCATTTCTTTCAAAGGCTTGCCACAAAGATTGGTTAATTTGTTCATACTGATCTTTAATTTGATCTGTTAAAATGATACCTTGTTGTTCGAATAAGAAAGTCAAAGCTGAATTTTCGGTAGCTTTAAAATCTAAAATAGTATCGTCAATATCGAATAATAGAAAATGGTAGTGTTTCATAGTTGCTCATTCCTTCTTTCTTAATTAAATATCGGTGCGAACGGAAAAAATAATCAGTATACTGCCGATGAAAGCTGCAAGACTGCCAACAGATAACATGACGGTTATACCAGCAGAATCCAATAAACCACCAGCAATAATACTACCAAAAACACTGCCAAGAGTTGCTGCTCCTACAACAAAGGTTTGTCCTTTTATTTTATCGTAGTGAGTCATTAATTTATTTACGTAATAAGAAATGGCAGGAGTGTAGACAGCAAAGGCTAATCCTTGAAGCAATTGAGCAATAACGAGCATCCAAAGAGCAGTAGAAAATAAAAAGGCAAAGCTGCGAATAACAAAAAAGATTCCTGCGAAAATTAACATCTTCCCACTTTTAAATTTCTGTTGTAAATAACCAAAGCCTAGCATAGCTGGTAATTCACAAACAGTCGCAATCGTTAAAGCTAAACCAAAGTCACTATCATTCCCACCTAAACTCTTGACGATTTGAACAAGGTAGGTATTCACAATGGTATGAAAGAGAAAAAGAAAAGCAATCCCAATTAAAAGTATTCCGAAACGATTATATTTTTTAATAAAAGTGAGTGTATTTTCTTGAATAGGTAATCTTTTACTAGGATATGCAGGTACAGTTGAAGAGGAATGATCGTGAGTTAAGTTAGGAAAACTCAAAATTAATAACAACAAAAAGAAAAAGAGTCCTAAGCAGATAATTGGAAGAATTCTAGCGTCATAACGGCTTAATAATTGCCCTAAAAAAAATGAAGTGATTCCAAAACTAAGTGAACCAACTCCTCTAGTTAAACCATAATTAAGAGCTGCTCCGGCATTAATGTGCTCAAAAGCTAAAGAGTTGATTAAAGGCTGTAAGGTTAAGGTTAATGAAACAATCAACGTATAAAGAAAAGCATCTACGAATACAAAGCTAGATAAAAAAGATAGCAGGATTAACAGTAAGATTGTTGCTATAGTAATCGATGAGATTACAAATTTTAAAGTTAATTTATCTAAGCGATCAATGAAAGAACCTAATGTTGGTTGTAGAATAACTGAAAGAATATTTGCTGCTGCCAAAATAAATCCAATACCTTGATTTTCAAAATTTTTCTCTAATAAGAAAACAGAAGCAAAACCGTATACAGCACAAAAGCACATCCAATAAATGCCTTGTAAACTAGAATAACGTAAGCTTAAACTCGATGATTTAGTCAATTCAATGATTCCTTTCCTATTTAAGTAAGAAAAATATATCAGCTTATGTATGTAACAAAGTCAACTATTTTATAGTATACCATATGAGAAAATCCAAAAATATACTTTATTGGCCAGATAAGAAAATAGGAGATTGATAATAAAAGTTGCTCTCTTTTTTAGAGCAAAAATCAAAATCGATTTAAAAACATATTTATCTGTAGTATAATTTAAGATGAAGAATCTAGTTAATGAGAGAGATAGCTGAGAGGAATGATTTTTTTGGGAAGATATAAAAATAGAAGAGAGTTAAAAGAAGAAGCAAAAGAGTTGCTAAGTGGCAGATGGAAAGAAGCAATTTTATTAAATTTAATCCCTGCATTGTTAACAATTATTGTAATGGTGATCTCTTTGAGTGTTCTAACAGTATTGGTTCGAGAGTTAATGATAGAACCTGCGAGTTACGTCCCACCTGCAGATAATTCTGGTTCTGGCTCTACTAGTACAGGTATCATCTCTGCATTTTTGACTATTGGTATTTCGTATACTTTTTTAGACTGGTTAAGAGATCCAGAAATACAAATTCGACCATTTAAGCAAGCATTTCAAGTATTTACAAAAAAATACTTTTTAGGAGCATTACTTGTCTATATTTTTACAGCAATTTTTACTGCGTTATGGACACTATTGCTTGTCGTACCAGGAATTATAAAAACTTTTTCTTATTCTCAAGCTTATTTTATTTTTAAAGATAGGAAAAGTTTTGCTGGAGATGAAAAAGTGTCTGCTCTTGATTGCATTACAGAAAGTAGAAAAATGATGGATGGACATAAGTGGGAATACTTTGTCTTACAATTAAGCTTTATTGGTTGGGGTATTTTAAGTATTTTATCTTTCGGTATCGGATTTATATGGCTAAACCCATACATGAATGCTACTTTTGCAGCATTTTATAAAAATCTAACTGAAAATGATGGTTACGATGAGTCTGTTGAAGTCTTTTAATTTTTTTAAAAAAAGTGTAACGAGACAGGATGAATAGAAATAGATAGCGATAAGATGATTCCTATATTGAATAGGAATTATCTTTTTTTATTTTCTATAACGAAATGAATGAGATAGATTTGAGACGATAAATCTAAGAACAGCTAAGATAAAAAATACAAGTAAAAACTCTACGAAGAATAAAATAAAACAGACTATATTTAATTTTTAAAATAGTAGAAACGGGAATGAATTAAATAGTATACTAGAGAAAGTAAGCTAAATAAAAAAGCAATAAAATAGAGTGAAAAACTAGCGTTAAATTTTCTAGTATCAGCATTCTCTTTATTTTATTAGGAACTTTTTTCACAAATATAGTAAGTAAGAAGGAAATAGAGTGACATGTTGCAATCAAATTTCATCTGATTTTCTTAGAAAATAATAACCTAGAACAACTAGACTATAACCGATGATAATTTTTTGAATCAATAGTGTAAAAACAGCTAAGCTAAAAATAATAGCAGAAAAAATTTTAAATAAAGATAGTCGATTCATTAAAAAACCTCCATAAATTTTTAGTTAGGATTAGAAATAAGAACTGGAATCTACTACTAATCTATTAATAATTCATTGTATCTTGCTAGTTATAGTATCCATTATTATGGCAAGAAAGACTAGAACGCAACGGTTTACATCTTAGCAACCATTAGTTGCGAATGGACTTATTTCTTAAAACGTCCAACTTTTTAGTAAATCAGATTTTTTTAAGTCTATCATCGAGTACGGACTTAGGAACAGTTTATTTTAAAACTAGTTTAAAGCTATTTTCCAGTTTCTGTTTATTTTTATAAATAAAGAAACTTTTTAAACGTTATTGACACAAATAGGGTGGTTTTTTTCATATGTCAACCAATGGCTGATAGTGAATTCTTACTATTTTTGATAGGATGAATAAAAGAAAGTGAGAGTGGAAGATAGGGTATTAGGTGATAAGTTAAGAAAAGGTAGAATCAATAAAAAGTATTCGCAAGGAGACGTAGCTAATTCTCTTAAAATTTCTAGATAATCTATTTCAAAATGGGAAAATAATAATAGTTTGCCAGATCTAACTAATTTAGTGAAGTTGAGTGAATTGTACGAGATCTCTACAGATGAGTTATTAAAAGGAAAGAAAGAATAAAAAAATCAACTTCAACAGATAGTATCATACTAACTAAAAGATAGAAGCTAGGTATTAGGAAAAACAAGTAGCAATGAGGAGGAGAATAAATGGTATTAGGAGAAAGACTAAAGGAAAGCAGAATGAATAGAGGCTATTCGCAAGGAGATGTAGCTGATTATTTACAAATTTCTAGGCAATCTATTTCAAAATGGGAAAATGGCAATAGTTATCCAGACTTAGCTAATTTAGTAAAGTTGAGTGACTACTATGAAATTTCTACAGATGAGTTATTAAAGGAAAATCAAGTACTTAAAAATAAAATTAAAAAAAATGAACTTAAAATTGAAGAATATTATCGGAAACTAGCTTTTATCCAGAGAAAAAGTGAGAAAGATGAAGGATTACTATTATTAGCTATTGCACTAATTTCTTTTTTGATTACGCCTATTGGCTTGGTAGTAGCTTCTTTTCTACTAGCTAGGAATAAACAGACGAACAGTCTATATAAACTAGTCTATTTAGTAAGTATTTGCGGGATTGCTTACAATCTGTTTATGGGATACGGCATATTAAGCGATATTTTTAGTTGGGGAACGACTACTGTGGAGTACTTAGGCTAATCAATACGTTTCTTAAGTAATGATAGGTGAAAGATTGAAAGAGAATACAGTGAACAAAGGAAGATAAAAAAAGATGATTGAATGTATAACAGCTTAGGACTAAAAGCTAAATGGACTACTTGGAGGAATTGTTTTGAAAAAATTAATCACTGTTTTATTAGTAGGAATATATTTACTACTAGTAGGGTGCTCATCGGAGATACGGCCAATTTTAGCAGGAGGGTACCAAAGTGAAATAGGAAATGATGGATACATCATTCAACTAGGTGTCCAACCGGATGATCAGACTTTTTCACTTTATATTGACAATCGTGAAGTTGATAGAGGAACGTATGAGATGAAATCAGAAGGTAGCTATTTGCTCAAAAGTGCTAACCGAGAATTTGACATCAACTTAACCAAAGAAAATTCAGTCGAAATCGTTATCAATCAACTGAATAACAAAGAGCCGATTGAGTTGAAAAATATTTCTAAAACACCAATTTATTTTACAACTGAATTTGATGATTTAAAAGAGTATGAAAAACTATTGGATTAAAAAATAGGCAGCTATTCATTGCATTTGAATTAAATAGGATAAAGTGTAACACTACTAGTAACAGCTAAAAAATAGTACTATTGAGCGTGCTTCTACTTAAATCGAAAAAAAAATTAGTCATAATATAGCCTATTTCAAAAGGAGGATAAAAAGTGTTACTAATAAAAAACATCTCTGTGCATTATGGTAAAAGAATAATCTTAGAAAAGCTAGCTATTGAGTTAAATTCTTCTGAGATAATAGGGTTAGTTGCCCCTAATGGAGCAGGTAAGACTACGCTTCTTAGAACCATAGCCGGCCTCATTCGTCCTAATTCGGGAGAAATAGCTATCAACGGATTGAGCGTTGCTACTAACAGGCAGGCATATTACAAGTCTCTTTACTTTGTAGAAAGCAATCAGACACTTTATCCTAACCTTAAAGGAATAGACCATCTTAATTATGTGAAAGCTATGTGGCATTCCTCAGTGGATGTTGAGGAAGTGATAAAAGACTTAGCGATTAAAAAGTACGTTAATAGACCAATAAAAAAATTATCATTAGGAATGAAACAACAAATACTAATTGCGATGTGTATTGTCAGTGATGCAGATATTATTTTACTTGACGAACCGATGAATGGTTTAGACCCAACAAATATGAAAAATATAAGTGAACAACTGATAAAGCTAAAAAATAAAGGCAAGCTTATTCTTTTTTCATCTCATATTTTATCTAATGTAGATAAGATATCAGATAAAGTACTTTTTTTGAAAAATAAGAAAATAGACTACTTGTTAGATTTTGAAAAAGAAACTCTTTCTTCAGAAGTCGTATACGAACAATTATTTACACGGGAGGATATCTCATGAAACAACAACTCTTGTTTGATTTAAAAAAAATTAGTTATGATCGAATGTATTTAGGCTTATTTTTACTTATTTTATTTATTTTTCTATCCCCTGTAATGGATTTTAGAAAAATAGATACACAAGCAAGTAAATTAATAGAAATAAGTGATCAGATAGTACAAACACGAGAAGGCATAGAACAAATGAAAGAGTTTGATGTACCGCTAGCAATAAAAGATGAAGAGGAGAGACTAGTTTTGCTAGAAGCATTTTATGCTGCTTTATCTTCAAAACAATCAGAAAAAATAACAAAAACTGAATTAGCCTATGAAAAAAAAATATTAGAGCAAATAGAAAGTGGCTCTCTTTCTGGAACGCCTCTCATTGAACAACGTAAGACAGTGGCTAAGTTGGAACATTTGGTTGCTAATAATTTAATAGCAACTGTCAATTTTGATTCATCTGTACCAGCTATAAATTTTATCTCAAATGATTTTCAACTACTTGTTCCTTTTACAATGATTTTGATTTTTCCGGTATTAATTTTTTCAAGAATTCACACGGATGAAAAAGTTCATGGAACAAGAGATTTTGTTAATATGACTCCTATTTCTTTTGAAAAAATGATTCTTTCAAAACTAGTAGTTTCTGTTCTGTTTGCTTTTTTATATTTTATATTTTCGGTGGGGTTAGCTATTTTTATACTTAGTTTTAGAAATGGGATAGGTTCGTTAAATTATCCCATTCCTATTTCAAAGGATGGGTTAACGGTAAGCATACTGACGACTGGACAATTTTTAAGTCAAGTTTCTATTTTATTAGTGGCTATTTATACCTTTATTTCAAGTCTATCTATCCTTATTTCAAGATTTACTCATTCTTTTTTGGTTCAGACGGTTGTTCTTTTAATGGTCATTATGCTGCCTAGTTCACCACTTTTTACAGCAGAATCAGCGATTGCAAATATAGCTCATTTCCTTCCTTTTTCATATTTCGACTTATCAAAAGTACTAACGTATGGAGACTCATTTTCTCCTAGTATAAATGAGTACATTAATTTTACTAATGGCTTAATTTGTTTGATGAGTTATGCTGTTTTATGCTTATTAGTATCATGGCTGATGATTAAAAAGAAAGGCCGAGTCTAATTTTCAAGTATATTTATTTAAAATTCAGCTATACAGAATAAAAAAGTAGCTAGATAAAACCTGGTTTTAATAGGATTTATCCAGCTACTTTTCGCTTAATAGTCTACTTTAATCGTTTTAGCAGACATTTCTTCTAGTAAACCTTTATCATCATTAATATCCAAGGAAGCTATTTTTCCATCTTCAAATTCAACTCGTCCAGTAGCAACAATAGTATTGGCTTCATCTTTGTCAGTACTGTAGTCAAGTGTCACCTCAAAAGAATATCGGTTAACGTGATCTTTATCTTTAGTAACTTCAATCGTTTTGACAGTTAGCTGATAACCCGAGCCGTCTGCATATAGTGAGTAGCTTGAAGGAATGGACTGTTGAACGACAAACTTTTCATACCCATAATCTGTAAAATACTCTCCGTAAGTATCCCTTAAGAGGACGTCTATCTCATTTGTAGCATCTGAAATAGTTGACTCCGTAACGTCGTCTCCTGATTGCAATTGCTCGATAGGTTTTAATAATGCGTCAACAAGTTCTTCATTAGGTGCGGTTAATGCTTCGTTCAAAACGGTTTTGATAGATGGAATATTTGAATCATCTGTATTTTTTGCGGAACAAGCTCCTATCGTAGTGAAACCAATCAATAAAAAACAAATAAAAACCATTTTCTTTTTCATATTTTTCTTCTCCAATTCTTTTAATTAATTTAGAAAACTAGGCGTAGCTTTAATAACTAAGTCTGAAATAAGATTTTTAAATTAAGGATTTAACTTTTTTCATCTAAATTTGTTAAGTGATACGTGTCGAATAAAAAGAAAGGAAGGATACCCTTCAATAATAAAAAACATTACGAGTAAAAAAACAAAATAGAAGTAAACGTTTAGGTGGCAATAGTTGTTTTTGTAATCTCAACACTGACTTGATTCTTTCCTTTTATTTTAGTGTGATCCTTATTTTTGTAGTCCTTTCTTTAAAATGAGTCGAATAATAACAGTCATACTTCTAAATGAATTTGACTGTATTATCTCATTTTTTAATTGTAAAGTAACGCACTTATTTGTTTATATAACGGTTCATTTGAGGGATAAAAAATGGGAAAATAAAAAAAGAAAGATTCGTTTATTCTTTCTTAAGATTTTTAAGTTATGATGTAGTTTAGCAAAGTTTTATTAACCAGATATACAGTAAAAAGTTTTGGGAGGAGATTCATATGTTTAATTCATTTGATTACTTTTGGCTCAATATTGGTAGCTTAGTACTAGGTTTGATTGCTTGGATTATTCCCATTGTTAGTATTATGCAACGGAATAAAAAAGCGACTAACCATTCAATCATGATTTTATTGAGTATGGGAGCTTGCGCAATTGCTTTATGGTTTCAACTATCTTATAGCAACTATCTAGTTGAAATAAATGATTTAACTGCTCTCATGGATACAATCGGTACGTTAAATTGGGTTGCAGCAATTCTTCTCATTGTAACAATTGGTTTAAATATCGTTAGCCTAGCTACAAATAGAAAGATAGAACAAGCAAACTGATATGTGTCTAGTGACCTAACTTATTAGTGATAGTAATGGATAGTGATTCAAATCATCAAGTAAATAAGCATAAGTAAAGCCTACCTAATGATTAACTAGGTAGGCTTTTTTGTAAAACAGATTGATTATCTGTTGAGAATGATAGAGTTTAATCTTTATAAGTCGAATTGCGTTCGCTTTTAAAAATACTCCAAGAACGTTTCATTGTTTTAAATAAATTTGTATCAGAATACACAAGGACGTTTGAACGATAAAGAAGCAAGGAAATCCAAGTTGTTAAAACGGTAAATGAAAGTGTTGCGACTAATGAAATGGCAATACCCGTTGAAGAAATGTTATCTGCTGCAATTCTAAAAGGCATGATAAATGGTGTAAATAAAGGAACAAAAGATAAAATTTCTACAATTAAGTGATCAGGGTTAACAAAAGCAAACATACCACCGTAAAATCCTGCGACTGCGATAAAAGCAACGGGTGAGACGGCTTTATTGACGTCTTCTATTTTTGTTACAAGCGACCCAAAGAAGGCTGCAAGAACAACGTAAAGGAAAATACCCAATAAAAATAAGGCGACAGAAATCCCTATAAAGGAAGCAGTAAGTTGGCCTAAATCAATAATAGAAAGGACATCTTTTACAAAATTAATTTTCTTCAATTGTACAAAAGCGATAACACCTATGATAGCGTACAATGAAATTTGCGTCAGACAGACAAGTAGAATTCCAACAAGCTTTCCAAAAAAGTGAGTGGTACTAGATACACTAGAAAGAATAACTTCCATAATCCGAGTCCCTTTTTCTGAGGCAATTTCTTGTGCAATAATGGATGAATAAGTTGTAATAAAAATGAAAATAGCGATACTAATCAGATAAGCAGCTCCATTTCTAACAAGTGACCCAGGTATTTCTGAATCATCTTCTGTCTTTATTACGCCTTCTTTGATTGTAACGATAGATTCAGAGAATTGAATAGGAGACGTTAATGCTTCAATTTCTTGCTGAGAAAGAGCTAATTCTTTTCCTTTCAATTGTGTTTGGTAGCTAGTTAATAAAGATCTGAGTAGTTCTGCGTTTGGTGTACCTTGGATATCGGTACTTACATATTCAGCCTCAACAACATTATCTGTCACTTCAATAGTTGCATAGCCTTCAATTTCTTCATTACCTAATGCTTTTTTTGCTTTTGCTATTGACTGGATATCTTTGTCGATTTTAAGACCTGTTTCTTTAGAAGAGAGCAAAGCTTGCACTTGTTCATTTTTGGAAATAATAGCGATAGATAATGAGTCATCTTCGGCGTTACTAACAAAATAGCCCACCCCTAGTCCAATACCTATAATAATTAAAGGAGCAAGAATCATAACAATAAAGCCAACAGATTGGACGTTTTTTCGATAAGATTCCTTTAAAATAACCCAGAACTTATTCATCTTTATCACCAGCTTTCATCTTGAAAATTTCCTCTAGTGTTGGTGGCTGTTGATCAAATGTTGTGATATATCCATTTTGAGTAACACGTTGAAAAATATCTTTTCCATATTCAGGAGAAGTTAGGGATAGGGTATAGGTTTGGCTACCCGTTTGTTTTACTTCTTTTACTCCAGGCATAGCTTCTAAAACTGTTTTTTCTAAAGGAGTTTCTAAATACAATTTCGTTCGTCCGAATTGTTCTCTTATATTATGAACAGTTCCGTTTAAAACAATTTTTCCGTCTCGTAACATAACTAAGTGGTCGCATAATTCCTCTACGTTATTCATATTGTGACTAGAAAAAATAATGCTAGCACCTCGTTCTTTTGCTTCCATAATTCCTTTTTCAAGTAAATCAGCATTTACTGGATCAAGGCCACTGAATGGTTCGTCGAGAATAATCAGTTTTGGGTTATGAATCAGTGTAGATATCAGTTGGATTTTCTGTTGATTTCCTTTTGATAACGTCTTTACTTTATCTGTTTTCTTGCCTTTAACTTTAAATTTTTCCATCCACTCATCTATATGAGGTTCAATATCTTTTTTACTTTTCCCTCTTAATTGAGCAAAGTAAATTAATTGCTTTTCAATTGTAACTTTAGGGTATAGTCCTCTTTCTTCAGGTAAGTAGCCTACTTGATTGTATTCTGATCTACTTAGTGGCTTATCATTCCAAAGAACTTTTCCTTCATCTGGATGCAGTAAATCAAGGATGAGACGAAAGGTTGTTGTTTTCCCAGACCCATTTTGGCCAATTAATCCCAAAATAGTCCCGCCAGGAATTGTAAAATCAACAGCATCAACGGCTGTTAAATCACCAAATGTTTTCGTTAAGTTTTTTACTTCAAGCATATATTCTCCTCCTTAAGCATAGTTCATAACATAAAGTCTCTCTTAAATTCTAACACGAATAAATGTAAAAAGATTGTTATATAATAATTTCACAATAGTTATTATACTAATCAAGTAATGGAACAATAAATTTGTTTTATAAGTTTATAAGATGATAAAAGCTACATCAATCGCCGTAAATTAAGCTTACTTAATCTAGACAATAAGAAGGATGTTACTTTTTATTCGTTTTTTAATAGTCATTCTACTAGATTCTATACATAAATAAATAAAAAATGAACAGTATAAAAATGGAGGCTGATAATAGGTGAATACTATTTTACTCGTTCTAATTTTTCTTGTTTTTCTATATGGTTTATATTCTCTATTTTTAAAAATTCAACAATCTTCTAAAATGAGAAAATAGGAAACTAAGCATAGGATTCGTCTTTATGGAAATAGAAAAGAGAGATTTATTTTTAAAAAATAAACGACTAGAAAAGATGAAGAAATAGAATGGGAAACGTTGATTAAGTTATTTATTTTATTGGAGTATGCGTTCTAATGATTGTATTAGCGAATACTTTTTTTATCTAGCTTAACAAGTACTAGAAGACTAATTTTTGGAGTAATTGCTATGATGAGCATCTCACTCACTACTGTTATGATGAGTAAAACTATGCTAAGAAATAGGGAATGTGAATTTAAACAAAAAACAGCAAACTTTTAGTTGCTTCAAAAAAAGACGAGTATCCTTTCAAAAAGGTAAAAGTTCTCTTTTTTTGATACAATCAGTTCATAATCCAAAATATCTAAGGAGAAGTGCAGATGGAATTTTATATTAGGCCTGTTAATAGTGGAGATGGTAAAGGTTTTAATGACTTGAGACGGATGCCAGGAGTTTTTGAAAATATTTTAGGAATACCATCAGAGAGAATACACTATAACGAAGACTTTATTACGAATATGGATGCTAATCAACACCAGTTTGTTGCGGTCTTAAAACTCCAAAATAGTGAAGAAATGATTATAGGAACTGCTGGGCTATCTGTATATGGAAATCATCGTACACGTCACAGTGGAAATATAGGTATCATGATTCATAAAGAGTATCAAAATAAAGGTATTGGTACTGCTTTACTCGCTGCACTGATTGACGTAGCAGATAATTGGTTGATGTTAGTTAGACTTGAGCTTACTGTTTTTGAAGATAATGAAAGTGCAATACACCTGTATAAAAAATTTGGATTTGAAAAAGAAGGGCTCAAACAATTTGCAGCAATAAGAAAGGGCAAATATGAGAATGAATACGTTATGGCAAGAATAAATCCAGCTCTTTATCCTACTTTAAATTGCTAAATAGAAACGGTTTTTTTATTAAATAACTAGAATAGCTCTTTATTTGAAACTGGTAACACAAAAAAGTATTGGAGATGGGAACTATGGATAAATTTTCTGTTTGGTTGA
>JAGQHW010000003.1 GCA_020431645.1 Carnobacterium sp.
AGTTCATAGGCATCTTTTTCTAAAATATAAACAGAATTATCTGGTTGTAAAATCAGTCTTGGCTCTAAATAATTAGAAATTTCATTTAACTCTTCACGATGTTTAGCTAAATTAATCAAGCCATCTTGAATAATAGGGGTTAAATCATCCATCACAATTAAGACCTCATTGTGATTATCCATACTATTTAGAAAACCTTTAGCACAAGCTAATTGAACATTCGATTTTAATTGACCAACGTTTCCGTAAGTCACACTACCTAATAAAGCTTTTACAACACTCTCATCTACTACAATACGCTTATTGATTCTTTTAGCTTCAATAGATAAAAGTAATTTTACTAATTGGACACGTTCTTTGGCTGGACGATCATTAAATGAAGGAAGTTGAATAGTTATTGGTATGCGGCGGACAAAGGTTTTTAATAACGCAGAGTCAGGGTCTTCTGTCGTGGCACAAATAATACGAACATTGGCTGTTAAACGCTCTTCGGTATCCCCCATTCGTTGGAAGGTTCCGTTGTCCATAAAATAAAAGAGCATTTCTTGACCTTCTGGTGGTAAACGATGAATTTCATCTAAAAACAACATGTTTTTATCTGCTTTAACAAGTAAACCATCTTTATCTTCGGTTGCTCCTGTATATGATCCTTTAGCATGCCCGAATAAATGCGACATCAATAATTGTGGGTTCTGAGAATAATCAGCACAGTTAAAAATAATCATAGATTTTGTTTGATCAATCACGTCTTTTGATTGAGAATATTCGTACATCGCATTTGCGAAAAAGGTTTTCCCAGAACCAGTAGGTCCTATTATCAAGCTATTTAGCCCCTTAGGTGGGTAAAATATTGCTGCTTTTGCTTGTTCCATCTGGTTTTTTAAACTACCATTTGACCCAATCATATAATCAAATAAGTTTTTATCTGAAATAGTGTTTCCTGTTTTTATCGGTTTATCTTTTTCTTCATTAACTAGCGTATGTTCTTTATAAGATTTTACTTTTGTAGTTAATGGTTTCCAGACTAAACAAGACTTATCTACATATCTAACAGGTCGACCACTAATTTTTATTATTTTTTCTTCACGAACGAGTTCATTTAATTCCTTACTAACATTGTTCCGAATAATATCTAACTCTTTTGCAATATCAATAGTTGTTAGGCCATTGCCAAATTCGATTTCTTCTTTAGTTAATTGTTCTGTATTTTTTTTGACATAGTGATAAATCAAATCTTTGCGCTTCATCTATTCACCGCCTTTTTCTATTATCCATACGAGTATACCACATTATAAATTCATACACTATTTTAATAGTGTATGAATAAAAAAACCTTCGTTGTTCGGAATGAGTCCGCCAATAAAGATTTTTTAAGTGCGTTCTTATCGCTTACTAAACTTTACTCTTTTATTTAATAATTTAGCTTGTAGTTTAGTAGCATTTACAAAATTACTCAATGCTTTTCTTTGAATCTCATCTAGTAAGTCATAATCAATGGTTATGATTTTCCTTGATAAAAAAGCATACTGTTCATTAATATCAGAACTTGCTTCACTAAGTTCATCTCTGAACAGTATTATTTCCGGAGTTACTCGTTTTAGATTCTTAATTTCTTTAAGTATGTTATCTATCTTTTTTTTTATTTCTATGGTCATTTTTTCATTCTTTTTTTTAGTACCTTTTCCAATCATATACGCCCCAGCCCCGCCGACAGCCCAACCTATTGGTCCTGTTAGCCCAACAACTAAAGAACCCAATCCTATTCCACCACCGCCAGCTACTAATGCTCCGCCACCTAGCCAAGCTAAAGCTGCGTTAGTTGCTGCTGCTCCAGATAACGCACTGATAGCTGTTCCTGTAGAAGCAACACCAAAAGTAGTGGCTGAAGCCATTAAAATATTGGCTCCTAATACTCCAACAACTGCTCCCGTGCCCGTAACTGCAGCTGCAGATTTGATTGCCTTTTCATCTATTTTCTTTATCTCTTTTTCTAACGTTTGTAGTTCAAATGTAAAATCTTTTAAACTTGACTCTGTAGATTCAATAGTGATACTAATTTCATCAGGAGTGTTTCTAAATAAATTATAATAGTTAACACACCTTAAAATAGTCTGATACAATTTTTGTTTATTCTCATAAATTTCTTGAGCGATTAAATTAACCTCTTCTACTACTATTTCATACTGTTCAACAGTTTTATAATGTAATTTCTCATAAATCACTCGCTCTTCTTTTCCTAACATGATTAAAAGCCCCTCCCTTTAGTCTATTATGTTCTAAAAAATGAATCACATTCTGCTATATCAGTATAATTAAATTCACAATTCTCGATTGAAACAGCTTTTAGTTTAAGGTAATCCGTTAGTCCATCTTCTTTAATATAAGGAGCTTGTATTTTGATACCAGTCTTTTGATCATACCACCACTTTGTAAATTCAAAAAAATCAGATAATGTATCTTCTAATTCTAACTTAGTAATCATGTGGTCTTCATGTTTAGCTTTGTTCCCTTTTCTTCTTAAACGATGCATCGTATCTACGATTGACGAATCTAGCTCCATTCTCTTAGGAATTTCATTGATAGCGCAATACAGTTTATTGTAATTTTCCTTTTCGAATGCTTCTATCTTAAAAATAAATTGCTTAAGCATTTTTTCTAATAGGCTTATTGCCTCTCTTGTTTGTAAGGAATAGTTATTTGGGTGTATCTCCATTTCTCTGATACTTTTAAATAAGTCAGGAAATGCCTCTTTTAAAAAGATATAATTTGAATCCACGTTCTCACTACCTTTCAAATTTACTCCTAATAAAGTTAGTATATCATACAATCAGTGGGCTAAATACATAATAAAAAACCTTCGTTGTTCGGAATGGGTCCGACCAACGAAGGTTTTATTTTTTTCTTTTCAGTTTTTAAATAGGAGTTAAATGGGTTAACTTCTATTTACTTGAATCGCTTATTTTTTTAAGTTATAGAAAGCTTTTGCTCCGCCATAAACAGCTAAGTCGCCTAATTGATCTTCAATACGTAACAATTGGTTATATTTAGCAATACGGTCTGTACGTGAAAGTGATCCTGTTTTAATTTGACCAGCATTTGTTGCAACAGCGATATCAGCAATTGTTGCATCTTCTGTTTCACCAGAACGGTGAGAAACAACAGCAGTATAGCCAGCTTTTTTAGCCATTTCGATAGCGTCAAAAGTTTCAGTTAATGTACCAATTTGGTTAACTTTGATAAGGATTGAGTTTGCAACTCCCATATCAATTGCTTTAGCTAATTTTTCAGTGTTTGTAACGAATAAGTCGTCACCAACGATTTGAACTTTGTCGCCTAAAGCATCCGTTAATTTCTTAGTACCTTCCCAGTCATTTTCATCTAAAGCATCTTCAATAGATACGATTGGGTATTTAGCAACTAAGTCTTCATAGATTTTAATCATTTCATCAGCTGTTTTTTCACCTTCGCCAGAATCAGCTAAGTCATAAACACCTTTTTCTTTGTTGTAGAATTCAGAAGAAGCAGCATCCATAGCAAGAAGAACATCTTCACCAGGTTTGTAGCCAGCTTTTTTGATTGCTTCAATAATAACTTCAAATCCTTCTTCGTTTGATCCAAGGTTAGGAGCGAATCCACCTTCGTCACCAACAGAAGTTGCTAAGCCTTTAGCTTTCAAGATACCTGCTAATGCATGGAAAATTTCTGCTCCCATACGTAAAGCTTCTTTGAAAGTTGGAGCTCCAACAGGCATAATCATGAACTCTTGGAAATCAATACTGTTGTCAGCATGTGATCCACCATTAATAATGTTCATCATTGGAGTTGGTAATGTTTTAGCATTAAATCCACCTAAATATTGGTATAAAGGAAGATCTAAGAAATCAGCAGCCGCACGTGCAACAGCAATAGAAACACCTAAAATAGCATTTGCTCCTAATTTTTCTTTGTTTGGTGTACCATCTAAATCAATCATCATTTTATCGATTGCCATTTGATCGCGTACATCAAATCCTAAGATAGCTTCTGAGATAATTTTATTTACATTATCAACAGCTTTAGTAACACCTTTGCCAAGGTAACGATCTTTGTCTCCGTCACGTAATTCGATTGCTTCGTGCTCACCAGTTGATGCGCCTGAAGGAACCATTCCACGGCCAAATGCTCCGCTTTCTGTGTAAACTTCTACTTCGATTGTTGGGTTTCCTCGTGAATCTAGTACTTCGCGAGCTAAAATATCTGTAATAAATGGCATTTATATTACTCTCCTTTGAGTTTCAGTATTTTTGGCCTAAGACATCATGTCCATGGCTTTATTCTAATTATATCTTAGCTAAGATGCAATCATTTTAATCGATTTTGCCTATTTATTATTTTTCATAAATTATCTGATTCAATTTCATATTTTATCCTCAACAAGAGCTGCAGACTCTTCGTTAATTTTACTCATATAAAATCTACCGTGAATCATTTTTTTACGTTAACTTGCGCAAGTTAATAGATAAAACAATAGAATAGGTTTCATCACTTTCTATTTTACATCAAAACGAACAAATTATGGGTTAATTATTAAACTTTCTCCAGTCATTTCTACTGGTTTTTCAATATTTAATAAATCTAACATCGTTGGAGCAATATCTGCTAAACGTCCGCCCTCACGTAGTGTTACACCTTTTTTGGTTACAATTACAGGTACAGGTACAGTTGTATGAGCAGTATGCGGGTTTCCTTCTGGAGTAAGCATTGTATCTGCATTACCATGATCTGCAAAGATAATAGCATAGCCGCCTTTAGCAACAATCGCATCAACAATCCGTCCTAGGTTTTCATCCACTGCTTCAATTGCTTTAATCGTTGGTTCTAGCATACCTGAGTGACCGACCATATCTGGATTAGCGAAGTTTAAAATAATCGCATCAGATTGATCTGCTTCTATATCAGCCACTAATGCATCTGTCACTTCGTAAGCGCTCATTTCAGGTTTCAAATCATACGTTTCTACTTTAGGAGAAGGAATCAAAATACGATTTTCTCCTGGGAATTCTTCATTGCGTCCACCATTCATAAAGAAGGTAACATGTGGATACTTTTCTGTTTCAGCGATACGCAATTGCTTCAAACCTTTGTTAGAAAGAACTTCTCCAATGACATTGGTCATTGGAATTGGTGCAAATGCAACTTCAGCTTTAATGCTTGGGTTGTATAAAGTCATCGTAACAAATTTGACGTTTTTAGCTCTTACGCCACGATCAAAGTGTTCCCACTCGTCATCGGTGAAAGCATTAGACAATTGAATAGCACGATCTGGTCGGAAGTTGAAAAAGATAATAGCATCGTTACTTTTTACAGTTGCGACAGGCTTGCCATCTTTTTCAATAACTGTTGGAAGAACAAATTCATCAAATTTTTCTGATGCATAACTTGCTTGAACTGCTTCCATCGCACTGTTTGCTTTAACGCCTTCTCCATGAGCAATAGCATTATAAGCTTTTTCGACACGTTCCCAACGTTTATCTCTATCCATTGCATAAAAACGTCCAGAAACTGTTGCTATTTCACCTGCACCAATTTCTTGCATGGCTTTTTCTAATTGCTCCACGTAGCCAATTCCTGAATTAGGCGCTACATCGCGTCCATCAAGAAAAGCGTGAACGTAAATGTTGCGTACACCTTTTTCTTTTGCAGTTTTAATTAAAGAAATTAAATGATTAATGTGACTATGCACACCACCGTCAGATAATAATCCAAATAAATGTAAATCTGATTGATTTTTAATCGTATGATTCATTGCTCCACTTAAAACTGGATTTACTTGGAATTCACCGTCTTCAATCGCTTTATCGATGCGAGTCAAACTTTGATAAACAATGCGTCCAGCACCAATATTGGTATGTCCAACTTCTGAATTCCCCATTTGGCCTGCTGGAAGACCTACGTCTAGACCAGAAGCTTTTAACTGATTGTGAGGATAAATATCCATGTAGCGATCAAAATTAGGTTTTTTAGCTTGTGCTACTGCATTACCCATGACTTCGTTACGCCATCCAAGTCCATCAAGAATAATGATGGCTACTGGTGATTTTTTCATTATTTAATTGCCCCCAATAATGCTAAGAAAGAATCTGGTTCTAAGCTAGCTCCACCGACAAGTGCTCCATCAATATCAGATTGAGCCATGTACTCAGCGATATTTTCAGGTTTTACACTGCCACCGTATTGGATACGTACTGCTTCAGCTGCTTCTTTCGAAACTTCTTTAGCAATTGTTTCGCGAATAACAGCACAAGTATCATTTGCATCTTTAGATGTAGATGATTTGCCAGTTCCAATTGCCCAGATAGGCTCATAAGCAAGAACAGATTTAGCTACTTGCTCATTTGTTAAACCAGCGATGGCTGCTACGATTTGCTCGCTTACCCATTCATTTGTTTGTCCAGCTTCACGTTGTTCTAACGTTTCGCCACAACAAATAATAGGTGTCATACCATTGTTAAAAATAGCATGAGCTTTTTTATTGATGTCCTCATTTGTTTCATGGAAATACTCACGACGTTCTGAGTGTCCGATGATTACGTAATCTACTCCGATGTCATTCAATGCTGCTGGACTTGTTTCGCCAGTGAATGCACCTGAATTTTCGAAATAGGCATTTTGAGCTGCAATTCTTAATTCTGTACCTTTAGCAGCATTTGTTAGTTCATGTAAAAATAGGGTTGGTGCTCCAATAACAGAGTCCACTTTTTCTGCTGAAGGGATAGCTGACTTAACGGCTTCAACAAATGCTAAAGCTTCTGAAGCTGTTTTATTTAATTTCCAGTTGCCTGCAATAATTGGTTTACGCATAAAAAATAACTTCCTTTCATCTTGCTAAAAATTATCTTATTTATTAGAGATTGATGATACTCCTGGTAATTCTTTGCCCTCAAGGTACTCAAGAGAAGCTCCGCCACCAGTAGAAATATGAGTGAATTGATCAGCAAAGCCAAGTTCCATAGCTGCTGCTGCAGAATCTCCGCCACCAATGATTGTTGTTGCTTCTGTTAAGTTAGCAATAGCTTCACAAACACCAATTGTACCGTTAGCAAAGTTCGTCATTTCAAATACGCCCATTGGTCCGTTCCATACAACGGTTTTAGCACCTTGTAATTCTTTAGTGAACAATTCAATTGTTTTTGGTCCGATATCTAATCCCATTTGATCACTTGGAATAACACCTTCATGTACTTCAATAACACCATCATTACTAAACTCATGAGTTGTCTTTGTATCGATTGGTAGAATTAACTTATCGCCACCTTTTTCAAGTAAGGTTTTAGCTAATTCAATTTTATCTTCTTCAACTAGAGATGTACCAATTTCGATTCCTTTAGCAGCATAGAATGTATAAGTCATTCCTCCACCGATAAGAACTTTATCTGCTTTATCTAATAAGTTTTCGATAACTCCAATTTTATCACTTACTTTTGCGCCACCTAAGATAGCAACAAAAGGACGTTCTGGCTCATCAACTGCTCCACCGATAAATTTGATTTCTTTGTCCATCAAGAATCCAGCTGCTGATTCAAGATTAGAAGCAATTCCAACGTTTGAAGCGTGTGCTCTGTGAGCTGTACCAAATGCGTCGTTAACAAATACATCACCTAAACTAGCCCAATATTTACCAAGTTCAGCATCATTTTTGCTTTCTTTCTTGCCATCGATATCTTCAAAGCGAGTGTTTTCAACTAATAAGACTTCGCCATTTTTCAATGAAGCGATAGTGTCTTCTAGTTCTTTGCCACGAGTTTCAGGTACGAATGTTACTTCTTTGCCTAATAACTCGCTTAAACGCTCTGCAATCGGACGCAATGTTTTGTCTGCTTTATCTGCTTCTGTTTTCACTTTACCTAGATGAGAGAAAAGAATCACTTTTCCACCTTGTTCAATAACGTATTGAATGGTTGGTAAAGCTGCTTGGATACGATTGTCGTTCGTAATTTTGCCATCTTTCATTGGCACGTTAAAATCAGCACGGACCAACACTTTTTTATCTTTTAAATCTAAATCAGTAACAACTTTTTTTACCATTGAGAGATCCTCCTCAATTCAAATTTTTATAATCAAAAAGAAAAGCAGGGAAGCGCGTAGCTCCCCCGCTTATCAAAACGTTTTTTACTGATTATTTGCTTAATTTAGCAAAGTACTCTAACGTACGAATTAATTGTGCAGTGTATGACATTTCGTTGTCATACCAAGAAACAGTTTTAACTAATTGCTTGTCTCCAACTGTCATTACTTTAGTTTGTGTTGCATCATATAATGAACCAAATGTCATACCTAAGATATCTGAAGAAACAATTGCATCTTCAGTATAACCGTAAGATTCGTTTGCTGCTGCTTTCATAGCTGCGTCAACTTCTTCAACCGTTACAGTCTTATCTAAAACAGTGATTAATTCTGTTAATGAACCAGCTGCTACAGGTACACGTTGTGCTGCGCCGTCTAATTTACCTTTTAGTTCAGGAATAACTAAACCAATTGCTTTAGCAGCTCCAGTTGTATTAGGAACGATGTTAGCTGCTGCTGCACGAGCACGACGGAAGTCGCCACCTGCATGAGGAGCATCTAATGTGTTTTGGTCACCTGTATAAGCGTGAATAGTAGTCATTAAACCTTGAACAATTCCATATTTGTCATTTAGTACTTTAGCCATAGGTGCTAAACAGTTAGTTGTACATGAAGCTCCAGAAATAACTGTTTCAGAACCGTCAAGAATTTCGTGGTTTACATTGTAAACGACTGTTTTCATGTCGCCTGATGCAGGTGCAGAGATTACAACTTTTTTAGCTCCTGCTTTTAAGTGTAATTCAGCTTTTTCTTGAGAATTGAAGAAACCAGTACATTCTAAAACGATTTCTACGCCTAATTCTCCCCACGGAAGTTCTTCAGGGTTACGGTTGCTTAAAACTTTTACGTCTTTACCGTTAACATTGAATGCGCCATCTTTAACTTCAACTTCACCATTGAAACGTCCTTGTGTTGTATCATATTTCAATAAGTGAGCCAACATGTTTGCATCTGTTAAATCGTTGATTGCTACTACTTCCATACCTTCTACTTCTTGAATGCGACGGAATGCAAGACGACCAATACGTCCAAAACCATTAATACCTACTTTAACTGTCATAACTAAATTTCCTCCTTTAGGAATCGTAAAAAATTTATTTTAAAGGGTTATCCCTCTTAAAATCTGATTGGCGGCACCTTCGTCTGTGATTAGCCACGTTTGGGAAGGTACATTTTTCATATGTGCTTCAATTGCTCTAGCTTTAGATTTTCCTCCTGCAACTGCGATCACACTTGGTATTCGTGTAAGATCTTTTGATTGCATACCAATACGTGGGATTTTATAAACAACTTCCCCAGTCTGGTTATAGAATTCTCCGAAAGCTTCACCAACTGCTGCTTTGTTTTTAATCAGAGCTAGAACTTCTTTGCTCATACCTCTGCGCTTTGCCATGTGTGTTGCATCTCCAATACTATAGAGAACACAGTTGGCTTGTTCAACCAGATCTAGCGTTTTTTTGATTTCTGGTTCTTTCAAGAGCGGCTTGTATGTTTCCTCGCTCACTTGTTCTGGTACATATAAAACACGGTTTTTTCCGCCTGTTTTCTTAGCCATCTTTGCACTAACAGCGTTGGCTTGAATGTCCACCGACTCACCTAATCCACCTCTAGCTGGTACAAAGAGTAATTCACGATGATAAGAAAGACTTTCATTCATGTGATTTGCAACTTCTGCCATCGTTGTCCCGCCCATAACTGCAATGATGTTCATTCCTTCAGGCAATAAAACTTTCAACGAATCCATTGTTGCACGCCCTAATTCATCTCGAACCTTGGGTTGCTCCTCAACATCCCCAGAAACAATCACACAATGTTCTATATTAAAATAGGTAGCTAATTGATTTTCTTTCTCTCGCATCCCCAATAATTGACCCATTATCTGATCTAAATCATGGTAGACAATTTCTCCACTTACGGTCAATTGCATGCCTACTTTAGATGTTTTAATTAAGCCCTGTCTTTTCAATGCGTCTACTTCAGTTCTTAGCACACGCTCAGTAATATCCATTTTGTCAGCCAACACTCTACGCCCAATAGGACCTAGCAAATAAACGTTGCGCAAAATTTGATACCTTCTCCTCAGCGTATCCATAATGTCCGGTGTAACTTTTTCTACGATAGACAATATATCCTGCATGAGTTCCCTCTTCCTCGATGGGTCAACTAACGACCACGTGAGTCGTTGGGCGACCCTTATTGACTAAAAAAACAAGAGATTTAAGTAAAACAAGACATTCAGTTAACTGTATGCTTTATTCTTGTTTTCCACTACAGTCTAAAAATATGCACTGCTTTTATCCCTTACATCCACTATTGTATCATTTACTCTTTTTACTTTCAAGCTTTAAGGGTTAAATCAATGAATATTATCCGTATTTTTTTAGCTTGTTTAACTAATAAATAAGAATCTCGCTTTTTGAACAAAAATAAAACCACTCAGCAGACAGTGTCTAATAAGTGGTTTCACTTTTATTTGTTTAGTCTTCTTAACCGGGCTGCATAACTCCTGCAAACGCTAACCATGCCAAGGCAGACTTAGCAACTAAACTTAAGATAATATAGGCACGTTCCCCATAAAGATAGTTTTTCCAAGGTCCAACTTTTTTATACTGTAAAATCATATTTATTGGAAATAGATTAAAGAAAACAAAATAAGTTCCTGCCAAGGCATATACGAACCATGGAACTTCTGAAGGATCAGCATTTCCAAATGCATATAACAAGATAACTATCCATGGAACGAATCCAGCGATTGTCCCAAAAATAAATGACTTCCAATCGGTTTTTTTTCTGTAGTAAGTCATTTCTTCCATAACTAAACCGAATAAATTCATTGTGGCATTAAGAACAAACATTAAGATAAGTGATCCGATGTCGTAAACACCAAACAACATAGCAATTAGAATAATCATCAACGATGAACTAATCGCGTATTCGTACCATCTAAAGCGGTTCATGTTTCTTTCCAAATCTTTGTTATATATTTTGTTCCCCCAAGGCGTCACAATAATGAAGTGTGCTAAGGCAGAAATAAATAAGAATAATGAAACCATTATTCCAAATGGCGCACTAAACAGCTCTTTTTCTTCCGTTAATAATCTCATTTGAGTTGTATCGAATGTCAGGAAATAAGACCTGATAGGAATTTTGAAATTGGCAATCTTATCAATAAAAATAGCAAAACCGAGCATGAGGCTTCCTTGAACTAAGTGCAATAAGCCCATAATAATATTAAATCTTTTTAACGATTTGAAGTCTATTGCTTTGGCCATTAAAATCACTCCTTTTTTTAGTTGAACTAGAACTTGCATTTTATTGCTCTAGTTCACTTTATTTATACTTTTTATTGCCTTAATTGTACACTTTTTTCTTACATATAACTATTTATATGTTTCGCTAGTTAAAATTCTACTATCTATTTATTCGCTGAATTCAACTTGTTTTCAATTAAACTTTGTAATTCGTCGACTGTAATGTGCTCATCAAAAATCTCTTCTCCGATAAAAACCGATGGAACTAATTCTACATTAGCCCGAACAGCTTCTTCAATGATACCCGCTACTTGTTTTTCATTTGACTGTACTGTTAGGCCACGCTTCTCCTCAACATACGCTGCAATCTTATCGAGATTGTTCAAATTGCCCCATTCACCTTGTTTATCATAAAAGTACTCTATTTCTCTTAAAGCAGACTCAGGAGAAGAGTAATCTAGATAACGATGAACGACGTTTCCTTTCCTCAAATGAGGGGTCTCTTTATCGTAATGCTTAATGATTCGTTGTACCTTGCCTTCTTCTACATATTTAGCTAAGAGCTCCTTCGAATCATTGTGCCATTTCTTACAAAAAGGGCAACTTACGTTAATAAATTCAATAACTTTAACTGGTGCATTAGGATTCCCAATTTTTAATCCATAAATAGTTTCTACTTCTTTTGCTTTTATCTTGCTAATATCCATTGTAAAATCCCCTTTGCTCTTTAGTACTGTATAGTATAAAGAAAATTTGACATAAGTGTTACCATTTTGAATTATTTTCTTACAATTCATTTTTATCTCTTTTAGAAAAATAAAAGAGATGAAGGTTTATCCCCTCATCTCACTTGTTCTTATCCTTTTAAATCTGAACTGTTTTCCATAATTTCGTCAATCAATCCGTATGCTTTAGAATCTTCAGCCGACATGTAGTTATCGCGATCTGTGTCACGTTCAATAACTTCAATCGGTTGACCAGTGCGCTCAGATAAGATTTTATTTAAACGAGCACGTGTTTTTAAAATATGACGTGCTGCAATTTCTATTTCTGTCGCTTGTCCTTGCGCTCCACCAAGTGGCTGGTGAATCATTACTTCAGCATTCGGTAACGCATAACGTTTTCCTTTAGTTCCAGCTGTTAACAAGAAGCTTCCCATTGAAGCAGCCATTCCCATAGCGATCGTTTGAACATCTGCTTTAATAAAGTTCATTGTATCGTAGATAGCAAATCCAGCTGTTACGCTTCCTCCTGGAGAGTTGATATAAATATAAATATCTTTTTCCGGATCTTGAGCATCCAAAAATAATAATTGAGCGATTACTGAGTTTGCTACGTCATCATTGATTTCTCCACTTAACATAATGATACGGTCTTTTAATAAACGAGAATAGATGTCGTATGCACGCTCGCCTCTTGATGATTGTTCTATTACTGTAGGGATTAAATTCATAACTTGTTTCCTCCTTAAAATGGTATTCTTTTGTATTGTAACATAAACTTCTTTTAGTCTTGCTATTTTGTATTTTACCCTTTTGGTCAGCTAAGGTCAAATAATAGAATTGGTTCATAAAAAAGTAGTATTATTACTTATTATGAGTACAATTAAAGTACACTCACGTGAATGAATTAGTAAAAGGAGATTAAACATGGAGACGAGAAAAAATACTAACTCTTACTTTGACGGAGGATTATTTAGTTTTATCGGATGGAATCTTCTAGGATTAACGGTCACTGTATTTACTTTAGGAATTTGCTATCCTTGGGCATTATGTATGGTTTACGGTTGGAGAATTAATCATACCGTTATAGAAGGAAAAAGGATGAAGTTTATTGGTTCAGCAGTTGGATTATTTGGGCATTGGATTAAATGGTTCGTCTTATCCATTGTCACTTTTGGTTTCTATAGCTTTTGGGTTTCTATTAAACTAGAAGACTGGAAAGCAAGAAACACAGTATTTTTAAATTAACTAAACTAAATGACCTTATTGGACTTGCTATCAATAAGTAAGTCTAGTTTTTTATAACTATTCTCATTTTCAGAACAATAAAATAAAAAAGCACCTACTATCTCAAGAGACGAAAGTCTTCGATAGTGGATGTTTTATAAATCACTTTCAATGTCTGCACATACTGCTAAATAAATGTTCATTCGTTTTACTAATGCCTCCTGAGGGAATCGAACCCCCATCTCAAGAACCGGAATCTTACGTGCTATCCATTACACCAAGGAGACAAACTAACCATTCCTAACTCATTCATTTTAGCTGATATGCCACAAAAAAACAAGAGTATTAACTAACCTATTCTTTTTCGAACTCTAGGGTTAGACAGAAAATACTCTCATTCTTTGTGTTACAATGCTAGTGTACCTATCATTATATCAAAGGAGGCCGCTACATGAATTTTGAACAATCTTTTTCTCAACAACAAAATCAAATTCAAAAAATGGCCATGACACACCAACTCCAACAGTCTATTCAGATGTTGCAATATAATCAAGAAGATTTACTGAGTTTTTTAAACCAAAAAGCTTTAGGAAATCCCTTAATTGAAGTAAGTGTTCCGCAGGAGCGGCCAATTGAAAACTTCCCAACAACCCTTACGTATAATCCAGAAGATGATGAAACGAACTATATGAATCAAATTCCAGACACTTACTTGTCTTTATTTGAATATGTTTCTGAACAAATTCATTTAACTATGCGCGATACTCGTTTGAGAGAATTGGTCATATGGTTAAGTGAATACTTAGATACCAATGGCTATTTAACGATTACACTAGAAGAAGCTGAGCGGTTAACAAAAGCGCAACCACTTCAAATTCTTGATGCACTCGTTTTACTCCAACAGCTAGAACCAGGTGGCGTTGGGGCTAGAAATTTACAAGAGTGCTTAATGCTTCAAACAGAACGTCATGAAGATGCACCCAATATGGCTTATATTGTTTTAGAAGAAGAATTTGATCTTCTTACAACTCGCAAGTGGAAAGAAATTACTAGGAAATTAGATATCTCATTAAATGAAATACAATATATTTTTGATTTCATTCAAACACTAACTCCCTATCCAGGTGCACTATTCAATGGAGAAAAAGAACAATTCATCAAACCAGATTTATTTGTTGAAATAGATTCTAGAGAACTAAAAGTCATTTCTATTAAGTCTGGATTACCGATTATTACGTTTCAATCCTCTTACTTTGAGGATATGATGCAAGTAAAGGATAAAGATGTTACCCATTTTATTAAAGAAAAACAAGCTGAATATGAATGGCTCCAGCGCAGTCTGACACAAAGAGGCGATACGATTTTACGTGTCGGAACAGCTATTGTAAAAAAACAAAAAGGGTTTTTCATTTTACCTGATCATCCTATTCAACCGTTAACTTTAAAAGATATAGCGACTGAACTTGATGTACATGAGTCAACCGTTAGCCGTTCGATTAATGATAAATATTTAGAAACAACTTTCGGGATTTTTGAATTAAAACACTTTTTTACAAATGCTTTAAATGTCCTAGCATCAGAGGAATCAGCCTCTGAATCATCTGAATTAGTTTCCACAAATGAAGTTAAAAAGAAATTAACCTATTTTATTGAGTCCGAAAACAAGCAAAAGCCTTTATCTGATCAAAAGTTAGCGGAGTTATTAGCAAAAGATGGAGTCGAAATATCACGCAGAACCGTTGCTAAGTACCGTGAAGCTCTTTTCATTCCAACCTCTCTCAATCGCAAACGTTTTGAAGAGTAACAATCGTTCTTAAAATATAAAAACCTCGCAAACTGGTTATCACTAAACAGTTCGCGAGGTTTTTGATTTTTTAAAATTTGAAACCAATCTTAATGATTTACAGTAGGCTGATTTCTTAATTTTTCTGCTATTTCATTTATTCTACGTAGACGGTGATTAATCCCTGATTTACTAATTTGGCCACTAGGAATCATCTCCCCTAGTTCTTTTAAAGAAACTTCAGGAGACTGAAGTCTTGCTAAAGCAATTTCTTGTAATTTATCTGGTAATTTATCTAGTCCCATTACATCATCAATGAATTTAATACTTTCTATCTGTTTGGTAGCTGCATCAATTACTTTATTTAAGTTCGCATTCTCACAATTTACCAAACGATTAACAGAATTTCGCATATCTCGAACAATACGCACGTCTTCAAATTTCAACATCCCACTCGTTGCACCTATGAGCGCTAAAAAGTCAGCAATTTTTTCACCCTCTTTTAAATAAGTGATGAATCCATTGCGTCTTTCTAATGTTCGAGCATTCATATCAAAGTAGTTCATCATTTGGCAGATATCATCATTGTGCTCAGTATAATTAGAATAGATTTCTAAATGGTACCGACTAGTCTCTGGGTTGTTAACCGAGCCACCAGCTAAAAAAGAGCCCCTCAAGTAAGAACGCATTTTTTGAGAGTTCGTCATAATCTCTTCTGGCACATGACTGTGTATAATCATCCCATCCATAATCGATAGATCAGATAAAACGGTTTGTGTTCCTCTTTTTAACCGCACAACGTAAACATTGTTTTTCTTTAATTTCATTTTCCGTCGAACCAATAATTCACTTTCAACAGAAAAATGATCTTTTAGCAGAATATAGATTCTTCTTGCAATTGCTGCATTTTCTGTTTGAATATTTAATACAAATTTTTTATTTACTAAACTAACCGTTCCGTTCATTCGAATTAATGCTGCTAATTCGGCTCTAGCATGTTCTCGATGAACTTCTAATTGGGTGAGTTCTTTTTTGACTTCCGAAGCATAGGACACTTATGTCTACCTCCTTTACCTTTCATCACTCATTCGTTAGGCTTTGGCATAGCGAATACGATTTGTTTCATAAGCCAATCGGAATAATTCTTCTACCACTTTGTCTCCATCATGAAAAACTCCTTCATCTCTAAACAAAAGGAAATTATCTGAAATAACACGTGGTACTTCTTTCGATAAACCTGTAAAATTATGTGAAACTTGTACTAAGTACTCTTCGTATTTTACATAATTCACATAATCTTTAGGAACGTGTTCAGTATTAACCAATACCGTATCTATGAACCTTTTTCCTAAATGCTTATGCAAAACAGCTACATGGTCTGAGTCTGTAAAGTTTTCTGTTTCACCTAATTGAGTCATGATATTACAAATATAGACAACTTCAGCTTTCGTATCGACTACAGCTTGCCCCAAGTCCCCAATCATTAAATTAGGTAAAATGCTTGTAAATAAGCTACCCGGTCCTAATACAACCATATCTGCTTCATGAATGGCTTTTAAAACTTCTCGAGAAGCCTTCACTTCATGATTGTCGTCATTCGCTGTAACATGGACTCTTTCAATTTTTTTACTTGCTTTTGCAATTTTAGATTCTCCAACAATCTTTGACCCATCTTCAAAAATAGCATGCAAAAGTAAAGGCTCTTCTGCTGCAGGATAAACATGTCCATCGACACCCATCATTTCTGCTAAAGTCTGAATCGCTTCAAAAATATTGCCTTGCATTTCTGCCATAGCAGCAATAACTAGATTTCCAATCGAATGACCCGCTAAAAAATTATCTTTCGTATCGAATCGATATTGAAAGATATCTTTATACTGTTCAGGCATATTAGAAAGGGAGAGCAAGACATTTCTAATATCTCCTGGAGGAACAACATTTGCATAATGGCGCAATGAACCACTACTACCACCGTCGTCTGCAACAGTCACAATGGCTGTGACATCTGCTTGTTTTGCCTTTAACCCTTGTAAAATAACAGGTAACCCGGTTCCGCCACCTATCACTACTATTTTAGGTCTTCTTACTTTTCTTTCAATCATCATGACCGGTTAACCGTTTCTTTAATTTTTTCTTTATCGCGATGAGTAATGTGAACCGGATACCCATCCGTTGTGATTTTTTGTCCAATTCGCTCCGTAAGAGCTACTGAACGGTGCTTTCCACCTGTACATCCAATGGCAATCGTAACGTTGTTTTTTCCTTCTTTTTTATAACCAGGTAAAATAACATCTAATAATTCAGTAAATTTACGGTAGAAAACTTCGGTTTCAGGCTGTTTCATAACGTATTCATACACAGGTTTATCCATACCTGTTAATGGCCTTAAACTATCTATATAATGAGGATTTGGTAAAAAACGAACATCCATGACTACATCTGCATCGATAGGCAGACCATATTTAAAGCCAAATGAAACCAACTCAATTCGGAATAAATCTGCTCCAGCTTTTTCATTAAATGTTGTCTGGATTTCTTCTCTTAATTTACGTGGCGTCAAATGACTCGTATTAATAACTTTTTGAGCACGTCCTTTAATTTCATTAAGCAATTCGCGTTCTTTTTTGATACCTTCTATTACTCGATCATTCATAGCTAAAGGATGTGTTCTTCTTGTTTCTTTATAACGAGAAACGAGTTCTTCGTCATCTGCTTCTAAAAATAAAATTTTTGTTGTGATGAAAGTCGTATTATCCATTCCTTCCAACGCAGTAATAATTTCATCAAAAAATGCGCGTGAACGTAAATCAATGACTAATGCAATTTTAGTTAACTTTCCAGATTCTCTTACTAATTCCCAAAATTTAGGCAACAAACTTGGAGGCATATTATCTACACAAAAATAACCCATGTCTTCAAAGCTCTGCATGGCTACTGTCTTACCTGCACCACTCATACCTGTAATAATAACTAATTCTAAATTTTCTACCATTTTCGGCATTCTCCTTTGTGTTCTCATTCTGTGAGCACTTCTGTCATTATAACATTCCGGGTGTGTCATGTATAGCTAAGTTTATTTTTAATCCTTTACTCATAGCCAAAAGCCATAATGAGCACCCAGGCTCATTATGGCTTTCATAAAATTAATCTTTTACTACAATGGCAATAGTTGCTTCAAAGTCTTCTAACTTTCTTTTTACTTCACTGGCAGATGTCGCAAAAGATCCAATATAGAATTTTATTTTTGGTTCTGTACCTGATGGTCGAATGGCTATCCAACTTCCATCCACCATTTTGTATTTCAAGACATTAGATGAAGGCATAGTGATGGTTTCTTTTGTACCATCACCATAGAGACGTTCTCTCGTTTCAAAATCTTCAGCATATTCTACACCGATTCCAGCAAATTCTCTTGGTGTTTCTTTTCTAAACCTAGCAATTAAAGCTTTTATTTTCTCAGCACCTTCAATACCATCCATCGTCATGGAGATTGTTTTCTCTTGATAGTGACCAAATTGGTGGTAAATATCTTGGAGACCGTCATAAAGTGTTTTGTCTTGTTCTTTATAAAAAGCAGCAACTTCAGCAATTAAAACAAGCGCTTGGATGGCGTCTTTATCACGAACAAATGATTTCACTAAGTAACCATAACTTTCTTCAAAACCAAATAAGAATGTTTGACTATTATCTGTTTCATATTGTTTAATTTTCTCTGCAATGAATTTGAAACCCGTTAAAACATCAACCATTTTCACTCCAAATTGTTCTGCAATCGCTGTTGGCAACTCACTCGATACGATTGATTTTAAAACGACTCCATTCTCAGGTAAGATTCCTTTTTCTCTTTGCGTTGTTAATAAGTAATGAAGCATTAAACTAGCAATTTGATTGCCTGTTAGCACTTCATAATTGCCAACGGTTGTTTTAACAGCTATTCCTAAGCGGTCAGCATCTGGATCCGTCGCAACTAAAAGGTCAGCATCAATTTCTTTTCCTAAACGAAGAGCGTATTCAAATGCTGCTGGATCTTCAGGGTTCGGTGATTTCACCGTAGAAAAATCTGGATCTGCAACCGCTTGTTCTGGAACAACAGTGATGCCTTTAAATCCTGCATTAGCTAATGCACGCTCGCCCAACATCTGACCAGTACCGTGTAAAGGTGTAAAGACAAGTTTCATCTTGTCACTCATTCGCTCAATCAATTCAGAATCAATCGTAACCGACTTGACCTGTTCAAGATAAAGTTGATCCATCTCTTCACCTAAAATAGTTAATAATCCTTTAGCTTTAAGTTCTTCTTCTGAAATAACGTCGACCGTTAAACTATTTTCAACATTCCTTACATATGAAGTTAAAGCATCTGCTTCTTTTGGAGGCATTTGCCCGCCGTCTTCGCCGTATACTTTGTATCCATTATAAGCTGCTGGATTGTGACTGGCTGTAATCATGATTCCAGCATAAGCATTTAACTGACGAACAGCGAATGATAATTCTGGCGTAGGACGTAAACTTTCAAAAACAAATGAAGGAATATTATGAGCGCCTAATGTTTTTGCAGCTTCCATAGCGAATTCTGGAGACTGGTGTCTTGAATCATAAGCAATCGCGACACCACGTTTTTTACTGTCTTCTCCCAAGCTATCCATAAACAATGCTAAACCTTCTGTTGCTTGACGAATTGTGTAAGGATTCATGCGATTGATTCCAACACCAATTATCCCACGCATTCCAGCAGTACCAAATTCTAAGGGAGCATAAAAAGCATCTTCTAGCTTGTGCTTATCTCCTTTTAAAGTAAGCAATTCAGCTTTTAATGTTTCATCTAGCGCTTCAAAATTATTCCATATTTCATAGGTTTGTTCCCAAGTCATATTTAATCATCCTTTACTATTTGATAGAAAACGTTTAACTTATTCTTTTTTTAAGTATACCATTTATCTTATTTTCTTTCATTAGAATTACACCGCAAAAAAAGCAAGAGACTAGCACAATCACTAGTCTCTTGCTGTATTTACTGAACTTATTTTACGGCTTCTGCTTCTAAAGACTCGTTAAGTCTTTCGATATAATGGAAAACGTTGTCTCCAGCTAAGCTACCGTCTCCAACAGCTGTTGCTATTTGGCGCAACGGTGTCAAACGAACATCGCCAACTGCAAATATTCCGGGAATCGCTGTCTCCATTCGCTCGTTTGTTTTGATCCAACCTTCCTCATCTGTAATACCTAAATCTCTAAATTGAGTTGAATTTGGTAAAATACCTACGTAAATGAAAACGCCATCTGCAGGAACATCGCTAGATTCACCTGTTAGTGTATCTTTTAATTTTACTCCAGTCACTTTCATGTCATCACCAAAAATGGTCTCAACCGTTGCATTCCAAATAAAGTCTATTTTTTCATTTTTAAAGGCACGTTCTTGTAATATTTTTTGTGCTCTTAGTTCATCGCGTCGGTGAACAATCGTTACTTTTTCAGCAAATTGAGTCAAATACGTCCCCTCTTCTACAGCTGAATCCCCACCACCAACTACTATTAAATGCTTGTTCTTGAAAAAGGCACCATCACAAACAGCGCAATAAGAAACTCCTCGTCCGTTATATTGATCTTCGCCATCTGCTCCTAATTTACGGTGTTCAGCACCTGTTGCAATCACAATGGCTTTTGCTTTGTATTCTTTTTTACCTGAGATGACTGTTTTGTATTCTCGGCCGTCAATGATTTCTTTGATATCACCATAGATATGCTCTGCTCCAAAACGTTTAGCCCCTTGGTACATATTTTCAGAAAGTTCAGGTCCTTTAATACTACTAAACCCTGAGTAATTTTCTACTTCAGCGGTATTCATCATTTGCCCACCCGGTACACCTCGTTCTATCATCAATGTGCTTAAGTTTGAACGTGAAGCATATAAAGCTGCTGTTAGACCGCCGGGACCAGCTCCTATAATAATTACATCATATATTTTTTCTGTTGTTTCCATAATATATCTCCTTTAAATTCAGTCAATTTATCTCTTATTGCCTTATTCTACACTGTATAATAAAAAACTTCCATCTATTTGCTTACTAAATGGAAGTTGATTTTTAATAGTCTTTTATTTCGATTTCAATAACTTGCTTCAACGACTCTGCTTCCTCAGTGAAATCACCATCTGGTTCCAGTTCTAAATATTGGTTAACTAATTCCAATGACTTTTCTAACTCATCTAAAAAGGCATAGTTGTTGGCTTGGAAATAATAAGCTTCAGGAAAAATATCTCCATCACTTTGAATTAATTCTTCTAAAATTTCCATTGATTCACTAAATTCACCTGTTTGTTGATGGCAAATAGCTAACTGACAAAGGGCAAAAATTCTTTCTTCCTCCGTTTTACTTAGCGTACTTGCACGCAAGAGGTACTCTTTAGCCTTTGTCATATCGTTTTTTTGAAAAGCTTTAATTCCTCTTTGAAAATAAAAGTCACTAGTTGGGATAAATGGGATAATGATTGCTTTTTCATTTTTCATTTCTGACATTTGGCTTCCTCCTCTTCATTGCACTTTATTTTGATAAGCCAGTATAGCACATAGGCACTTACTTTCATATCCCTATCTAATCATTATTTTGAGTAGCTAACGACAATAAAAAAAGCGTTCCATCGCACCACCTAGTAAGGTGAGCGACTTCTCGCTAATACTATTGCTGTCACTCTATTTGTTGTCTTTTTTTTTTTTATCTTCTTCTTCAAGTTTCTGACCTATCTCAATAATATACTCACGCAAAGCGTCTTTTACTTCATCGTGTTTCAAACCATACTGAATACTTGTTTTCAAGAAGCCAAATTTATCCCCAACATCAAAACGCTGTCCTTTAAACTCATGTGCGAAAACACGTTGCGTTTTATTTAGTGTATCAATGGCATCTGTTAATTGAATTTCTCCACCTGCACCTGGTTCTTGATTTTCTAGAATATCAAAAATTTCAGGAGTTAGTAGATAACGTCCAATGATAGCTAGGTCACTTGGTGCATCTTCTGGTTTTGGCTTTTCTACAAAACTTCGTACGTTGTACGTTGTTTCATCTACTTGTCCTTCAGGATCGATAATACCATATTTAGAGGTATCTTCATGAGGCACTTTCATTACTGCAATATGAGAAGCATGCGTTTTATCGTACCCATTTATCAATTGTTTAGTTAGTGGTACTTCATCTTCCATCAAGTCATCTCCAAGCATAACAACAAATGGCTCGTTTCCAATGAAGGCTTTTGCTTGTAAAACAGCATGACCCAGTCCTTTGGGATAAGATTGACGGACGAAAAATAGATTCAACCCTGTTGTTTCTTCCACCAGTTCTAAAAGAGCTAACTTATCTTTTGCTCTTAGATTTTCTTCCAACTCTGGGTTTGAATCGAAATGGTCTTCAATCGGACGTTTACTTTTACCTGTTACAATCAAAATATCTTCAATGCCTGAATTAATCGCTTCTTCTACAATAAATTGAATCGTTGGTTTATCAACGATTGGCAACATTTCTTTAGCCATTGCTTTTGTAGCAGGTAAGAAACGAGTTCCCAACCCTGCAGCTGGAATAACGGCTTTACGAACTTTTTGCATGTTTATTTTCCTCCAATGGTTTACTCTCTAATCAACTTAGTTTTTATTAGCTTTCAGATTTCCCATCACGTTTCATCAAGGAATCTACAACTTCTCTAACATTCGCATGGTTGTATAGTACCTCATAAATTGCTGCAGTGATTGGCATTTCTATATTTCTTTCTTTTGCCAATTCATAGACTGCTTTAGTCGTTGTTATTCCTTCAGCAACCATATCCATATGTGCTAATGTTTCTGTTACTGTCATGCCTTTTCCTAAAAAATTACCAGCTTGCCAGTTTCGTGAATGCACACTTGTACACGTTACAATCAAGTCACCAACTCCACTAAGTCCAATAAATGTTAAGGGATCTGCCCCAAAAGCAACTCCTAAGCGACTAATTTCTGCTAATCCTCTAGTCATTAGAGCTGCTTTAGCATTATCTCCATAACCTAAACCATGAAGAGCCCCTGCTCCAAGTGCAATAATATTCTTTAATGCTGCTCCAAGTTCTACTCCAATGATATCTTTGTTTGTATAAACTCTAAAATAATCATTCATGAATAATTGTTGCACAAATGTAGCAGATTCTAAATCAGGCGATGCTGCAGTGATAGTCGTTAAGTCTTTAACTGCTACTTCTTCCGCATGGCTTGGGCCTGATAGAACAACAACGGCTTTACGTTTCGCCTCAGAAATTTCTTCTTCTAGAATAATAGAAATGCGCTTATGTGTTTCTTGTTCTAACCCTTTACTTGCGTGAATGATTACAACTGGCTTTTTCAAGCTAGCTTCTACTTTCTTAGCTACATCACGGATGGCTTTCGTTGGGACAACAAACAAAACAGCGTCAACTGAATCCAAAACTTCTGTTAAGTCAGTAAAAGCTTTTATTTTTTTTGAAAGAATAACCTCTGGTAAATAATCTTTATTTGTATGAAATTGATTGATTTCATCAACTTGCTCTTGGCTATGGCTCCATAAACGAACTTCATGACCGTTTTCCTCAAGAACCATTGATAAAGCCGTACCCCATGAACCAGCACCTAATAGTGCAATTTTAGCTAACATGCTCTTTCATCACTCCTTAGTCCTATTTTTATCTGCTTATCTTTTTTTAATGCATAAGATTGCTTAGTTTTACTAGTAACTTCTAGGTTAATCTTGTTAGTTCTTTTTCTTCCTTTGCGCTTAATCCATCTAAATAATAAGGTACTGGTGGATAATCTCTTCTTCTCAGAATCCAGATAATCAATGCCCCTATAAATAAAACAACGGATAAAGCTTGGGATACGCGTAACCAGTCCACTAACATCAAACTATCTGTTCGTAGCCCTTCGATAAAGAAACGACCTAATGAATACCATAAAACATACAATAGCGCTACTTCGCCACGACGCAACAAGGACTTACGATTTCTCACTAAGACAATGACTATGAATCCAACTAGACTCCACAATGATTCGTAAAGAAACGTTGGTTGATAATACGTTCCATTGATATTCATTTGATTGATAATAAAGTCAGGTAAGTAAAGATTTTCTAGAAAACTTCTCGTTACTTCTCCACCATGTGCTTCTTGATTAATAAAGTTTCCCCAACGCCCAATCGCTTGTGCTAGTAAGACATTTGGCACAAGCACATCTAACATCAACCAAATAGGAATACCGTGCTTTTTAGTGTACCAATAAATCGTTAACCCTCCTGCAATTAAACCACCATAGATAGCTATTCCACCATTCCAAATAGCTATAATTTCACCAGGATTTTGCAAGTAATAGTCTAATTTAAAGATGACGTAGTACAAACGTGCTCCAATAAACGCTATTGGTAATGCCCATAGTGCCATATCAATGATATGGTCTCCTTCAATCCCGCGTTTTTTCGCTTCACGAGTACTTAAAAATAGCGCTACAAAAATAGCAGAAGCAATAATAACGCCATACCAATGGACCTCAAGTGGGCCTAATGAAAATGCAATCGGGTTAATTGCACTAAATAAAAAATTCATCTTTTAATCTCCTTTTTTAAGCTTCTTCAGAATTTGTTTTTATTAATTTTTGAAGGTTTCTTTCAAATGTCTCCGTTGCATTATGGCCCATTTGTTTGGCTCTGTGGTTCATTGCAGCTGCTTCAATAATGACAGATAAATTTCTTCCTGTTTTAACTGGAATAGAAATTAAAGGCACGTCTACATTTTGAATCCTTCTTTTTCCATCGGCTGATCCTAAGCGATCAAATTTTGTATTCTTGTCCCAAAGTTCCAAATTAACAATTAAATTAACCACTTTACTTAAGCGAATAGCTCCTACTCCAAATAAACTCGCCACATCTATGATTCCTACTCCACGAATCTCAAGTAAATTACGTAAAATTTCAGGTGGTTCGCCGATTAAGCGATTTTCGCCAACAACGTGAAGTTCAACCCGGTCATCTGCTACTAAACGGTGGCCTCGTTGAATCAGTTCTAAAGCTGTTTCGCTTTTCCCAACACCGCTGTCACCAGTAATAATGACACCCATCCCATAAATATCGATTAGTACGCCATGAACAGACTCACGTTCAGCTAATCGCTCTTCTAAAAAATTTGTAACGTTACTAGCTAGAAGTGTCGTTGCATATGACGATGACAATAACGGAATTTCTTTCTCCGTTGTCGCTTGAATCAATTCTACTGGTAATTCCATATCGCGAGAGACTAAAAACGCAGGTGTTTCTGGTTGACACATCCGGCGAAAAACCATTAGACGCTCATCACTAGACATCCGTTCTGAAAATGAAATCTCTGTTCTACCAAATAGTTGCAGACGTTCTTTTGGATAATAATTAAAGTATCCAGTTAATTCTAAACCTGGTCTTGAAAGATCCGTTGTTTGAATGGTTCTATTTAAAAAATCCTCTCCGTTATGTACAACTAACTCTAGAGAGTCTACTAATTCCTTTACTGTTACACTATTAGTCATACTCTATTCTCCTCTAAGCTCCATTTGCTGGTTGCTATTATTTATCACTAATTGATTTTCCAAAAAAGTTGCTTCCGCTTTCTATTTTACCATTTTAAACTAGGCTAATAAAGAGAATCACGCATTTTTCACACAAAACTCCTAGTAAATGGTTAAAACTAGCCACTCAGCTACTTCTTTCAAAAAAAACAGTATGCATCGACTTGTTTGTCTGATGCATACTGTTGAAATTGGTTTTTATTACCAGCTAGTCATTCTCACTCTATTAGTAATGAATGTATTTACAAACGATAGAATAATCGCAACTACTATCGTTGTTCCAAACGTCCCAAATTGAAATCCTGAACCAACAATAAAAGATGTTAGACTTAGCATGCTTGCATTAATAATAATACTAAACAATCCTAAAGTGAGTAATGTTATTGGTAAAGATAACAGAATCAAAATTGGTTTAACCGCTATATTTAATACTGATAAAACCAAACTTGCTGCTAATGCAATCCAAACATTTTCTACGTAAAAAGTATTTGGAAAAAAGCCAGATAAAGCTAAAAAAGTTAACGCATTAATGACGATGAGTTGCCAATACCTCATTAAAAATCACTCCAATCGTCGGAGGATCCTTTCTTTTCTTCACTTACTTTTTCAGCTTCTTTACGTGGTCTATTCTCATTTTTTTTTTCACTAAATGAGTGATGCCAGTCAGATTTTGCTGAACCTGGAGCTTCTGGTATAACTAACGCTAAAATAATATATAAAATAATTGGTGAACCAACTCCAAAAACAATCGCAATAGCATAAATAACGCGTAAGAAACTTGGATCAAAATCAAAGTACTCTGCAATTCCACCTAAAACACCGCTGATTACTCGATCATTTTTTGATTTTGTCATTTTTTTCATTTTTATTCATCCTTCCACTACTCTATATTCATTTAATAACCAATGATTCGCTTCATTCATTTGTATCATTATCTTTTAAGAAAATATATCCAGTCGTTGTGCTAACATTTAGTATAACAGGATTGCTTTCATTGTGTCTTCTAAATTCAAGCAATTGATTGGTCCGATCTTTTTTCTCTTTAATTATTTCTGTATCTTTCATTCGGTTTTGAATAGTGCCTAAATTACTTTTGGCATTCCCTTCGATACTTATTTCTTTTGGAACAGAAACCTTAACTGCACCGTTGACAGAAGTAGCTTCTAAACGTTGTACATCTGTATTTAAGACCGTTAGTTTAACTGTCCCATTAACAGTTGACAAATCAACGCCATTAAAACTTCCTTTTGCAGCAATTCCACCATTGATACTGTTAACAATTAAATCTCTCACATGGCTATCTAAAACAGATACTTTTCCATTCACACCTTCTGTTTCAATCATCGTAGCCGTTACTTTTTCAAAATTAATATCGCCATTTGTGCACTTGATATAAATATCTTTGCCTTCAAAGGCTTCTATTTTAACCGTTCCATTTAGTATTTTAATCGCTGTATGGTCGTAGACTCTTTCAGGCAAGTAAAAAGTCATATCACATCGAACGCGTTTATTAGGAATATGGAATAAGATTTTTTCGTCTGTCACATCGATTGTGCTACGTTTTGAGAATGCCTCAAATGGTGTATCTGAATCCATTTTCCCATATAGTTTAATTTCTGCTTCGACTTTAATGTCTTGACCTTTCCAAGTTTTAAAAGACACGTCACCATTTGCTACTTTTACATCAATGATAGATGCTGATGAATCCGGGTAATTAAATTCATGTGTGAATTTTGTAGAAGCTAAGCCTGGCATACGTACGTTGACATCTTTCCAGTCCACATTTTCCATTACTGAAGAAAATGTATTTTTCATTAACTTACCAAATTGGTTTCCAGCTTCTGTCATTTTTTCACCGACCTGATTGATTGTTTCATTAGCTGCTTCTTTCCAATCATCTGGAATTTCAAATTTTTCAATGAGTTGTTTCTTTTGAGAACCCCATTGTTTTTGCTTAACGACACGCAATTGATCCACTAATTTTATCCGATCTTCTTCTAGATCTTCTAATTGAACTTTGTGTTCTTCAATTTCATGACTCAATTGTTTTAATTCTGGTTCTTTCTCACTATCTAATGCATCTAAATCTTCTAACGTTTCTAGCACACTAAGCTTTTCTTTTGCTCTAGTTAGCTGTTCTTTAACTTCTACGATTTCGGCATTTTTTTCGTCCAATTGAACAGAATAAGTGGATGCTTCATTAGCGAGCTTTTCCAGTATCGCTTCTAATTGTTCTTTGTCTTTTTTTTGTTCTTTTTCAAATTCATCTTGTTCTTCTTTTTTTGTGTCATCATTAGTTGTTTCTTCTACGTCTGAGGACTCCGTGGGTTCTTTTATAAAGGATTGGTTTTGGGCTGCTGTTTGGTCTCTCTTAACAGCTTGTTTGCCGTCTTTTTTAGCACTATTTTCCAATAAGACGAGAGCCTCTTCTGTTGAAATAATTCCTTGTTTGACTAATTCTAAAATTCTTTCTCTTTCTTTCATGATACTATCCCTCCTTGGAATATTCCATCTATCTAGTAAGTGTTTGCCAACGGGTTACTTGTTCGTTGTTCTTATCTATAACCCTATTATGCTTTACTTAATGAATTTTGTCATAGGACTTTAGAACGATTTTCACATGGTTACTTAGACTGAATTTCCTTAAATGGTATCTAGCTTCATTTTAACACGAACAAGAAAACAGAGGTAGTAAAACACTAGTACACAAAAAAACAGACCGGTAAAAAAGGTCTGCTTTCTTATTATTTTTATACCTCTCACTCATTAGATGCTTCAATCGTACGATTTTTATCTCTTTTTAGAATTTCCTTTAAATAGTATCCCGTATAACTTGCTTTTACTTTTGCAATTTTTTCTGGTGTACCTGTAGCTATAATGGTTCCACCACCTGCTCCACCTTCAGGACCTAGATCAATGATATAATCAGCCGTTTTTATGACATCTAAATTATGTTCAATCACTAAAACGGTATTACCCGTTTCTACTAAACGATTTAATACTTGTAATAAGCGAGCGATGTCTTCTGTATGAAGACCCGTTGTTGGCTCATCTAAAATATAGAAATTCTTTCCATCAGATCGCTTGTGAAGTTCACTAGCTAATTTCATTCGTTGGGCTTCTCCACCAGATAACGTTGTTGCTGGTTGACCTAGTGTCACATATCCTAGTCCCACATCAATGATTGTTTTTAATTTACGATGAATTTTTGGAATGTGTTCAAAAAAAACAACGGCTTCTTCAATTGTCATTCCTAGTACATCAGAAATATTTTTGCCTTTATAGCGAACTTCTAGCGTTTCTGAATTGTATCGTGTACCATGACAAATCTCACAAGGAACATAGACATCTGGTAAAAAGTACATCTCTACTTTTAGTATTCCATCTCCTCTACAAGCCTCACAGCGTCCACCTTTTACATTGAAACTAAAACGGCCTTTTTTATATCCTCTAATTTTCGCTTCATTTGTTGAAGCAAATAAATCACGAATATCATCAAAGACACTGGTATACGTTGCCGGATTGCTTCGTGGCGTTCTTCCAATTGGACTTTGATCGATACTTATTATTTTTTCTAATTTATCATATCCAGTCATTTTTTTGAATTTTCCTGGTTTTTGTTTAGAGCGATTCAGCTCACGAGATAAAGCTTTTTTCAGAATCGAATTGACTAACGTGCTCTTACCAGAACCCGATACACCTGTAACGGCAACAAATCGTCCTAATGGAAAATCAACGGTTAGATTTTTCAAGTTATTTTCAGCTGCTCCTGTAATGCGAATTGCACCCTTATCTTCGTCACGACGAATGTTAGGTACAGGAATAAATTTCTTACCGGATAAATAAGCTCCTGTTAATGATTTCTCATTTCTAGCCACTTCTTCTGGAGTACCAAAGGCCACTATTTCGCCACCTTTTTCACCAGCACCTGGTCCAATATCAATTAAATAATCCGCTGCAAACATCGTATCTTCATCGTGTTCGACTACAATCAGCGTATTGCCTAAATCACGCATTTTTTTCAATGAGTCGATCAAGCGATTGTTGTCTCGTTGGTGCAAACCAATTGAAGGTTCGTCTAAAATATATAACACACCAGATAAATTAGAACCAATTTGAGTAGCTAATCGAATTCGTTGTGCTTCTCCACCAGATAACGTACCCGACATTCGACTTAGTGTAAGGTAGTTTAAACCTACATTACTCAAAAAGTTCAAACGATCACGGACTTCTTTCAAGATAGGTTTAGCAATCATGCTCTCTTGTTTCGAAAGAGTTAATTCTCCAAAGAAATCAAGTGCTACTTCTATTGGGTAATTATTCACTTCTCCAATATCTTTAGTGCCTACTTTTACAGATAGGGCTTGGCGATTTAATCGTTTACCCTTACAAGTTTGACAACTTAATTCTGTCATATAGAGACGCATTTGATCCCTTGTAAAATCGCTATTCGTTTCTTTGTATCGCCTATCAATGTTGCGAATAATCCCTTCAAAAGGAAGATCAACATCTCTGATTCCACCAAAATCATTTTTATAGTGAAAATGAAATAGTTTATCCTTTGAGCCTTCTAAAATAAACTGCTGCTCTTTATCTGTCAATTGTTCAAATGGCGTATCTAAATCAATGTCAAATGCTTGGCAGGCTTGTTCTAATAACTGTGGATAATAATTAGAACTAATGGGTTTCCAAGGTGCAATCGCCCCTTCTCTAAGAGTCAAAGATTTTTCTGGGATAACTAAGTCCGTATCTACTTCTAATTTAATTCCTAATCCATCACAATCTCCGCAAGCTCCAAAAGGGGCATTAAAAGAAAATAACCGAGGTTCTAGTTCCCCAACAGTAAAGCCACAATAAGGGCAAGCATAATGCTCACTAAATAGGACTTCTTCTTGATCTAGCACATCTGCAACAGCGTAGCCTTCTCCTAATCGAAGGGCAGCTTCAAAGGAATCGAATAATCGTGAACGAATCCCTTCTTTAATAACAATTCGATCAATCACAATATCAATATCATGTTTTTTATTTTTTTCTAATTCAATTTCATCTGAAATATCATAGATTTCTTTATCCACACGTAAGCGAACATAACCTTCACTTTTTATTTTTTCAAATATCTTTTTATGTTGCCCTTTTTTTCCGACAACAATTGGTGCTAAAATTTGAATTCTCGTTTTTTCAGGGTATTCAAGTACTCGATCGACCATCTGCTCAACTGTTTGACTTGTAATTTCTGTTCCATCATTCGGACAGATTGGGTGGCCTACTCGAGCGTACAAAAGACGTAGATAATCGTTAATCTCTGTAACTGTTCCAACAGTTGAGCGTGGGTTTTTACTTGTTGTTTTTTGGTCGATGGAGATAGCTGGACTTAATCCATCAATGCTATCTACATCCGGTTTATCCATTTGACCTAAAAATTGACGAGCATAAGCCGATAAACTTTCTACATATCGTCTTTGGCCTTCTGCGTATAAAGTATCAAAAGCTAGTGAACTTTTCCCTGAACCAGATAATCCCGTTATCACAACTAATTTATCTCTTGGAATAGTCACGTCGATATTTTTTAAATTATGTGAACGCGCGCCACGGATTTCAATTTTATCATTTCGCATATAGTTTCTTCCTTTACGATGGATTTTAATCAGTTTATTTGTTTTTTATTTAACTCTTCTAATGTACCGCAACTAACAAAAAATAGGATAGCAAAATGCCTCCTATTATTTATTTCTTTATTTTATTATAACACAACTTTCTATTAAAACGAACATTTGTTCCGTTTCATTCATTGACTATTCGTTGTGATATATTTTGAAGTTGTGTTTGATTTGTAAAATCTCCACTTAATAAGTCAGGCAATATATCTGATAAAAAGTACTGAACACTACTCAAATGGCTGAATCTTAAAATAGTTTTTAATGATTCTTCATAAATTTCAGCAAAAATATTTTCTGGATTGCCTTTTTGAATTTCTCCAAATGATTCATATAAAAGATCAACTTTATCAGCAACTGACAGAATCTGTCCTTCAAGAGTCTCATCTTTTCCTTCTTTTAATCGCTTAGAATAAATCGCCTGAAATTCTTTAGGCATTTCATTTCGAATAAAGTTCTCTGTCATCGATTCTTCCACGTCCCCAAGCATTTCTCTTAATTGAGGCGTCGCGTATTTAACTGGCGTTTTGATATCTCCAATAAATAACTCTGAATAGTCATGATTTAAAGCTTTTTCATAAAGTGAACGCCAATCTACTGCATTGCCTTGTTGTTCTTCTACTGTTCCTAAAAATTGTGCGATCTTTGTTACTTTAAAAGAATGGGCAGCAACTGAGTGCTCTTCATATTTAAACTTACCCGGACAACGAATAATACTTTCTAAATCACTTAGACTTTTGATATATTGGTGCATTCCCATTAGCGCTCATCCTTTACTAGTTAAATTTTTATTATCCTAACACAAACCATGCTTGAAAGCAAAACGCGGTTTACTCTAAAAAAGACCTTCAAAAAAATTAATCTTCTTTTTCTTCATTAATATGGATGATACCTTGTTCTAAAATACTATAAACATGGTTATCCATCTGACTATACAACATCGATTTTCCTTTTCGCTGAGCTTTTACTAAGCGAGCTGTTTTCAAAACTTTTAATTGATGCGAAACAGCTGATTGTTCCATGTGCATAACTTCAGCTAGTGTCCCAACATTTAATTCCTGATTTTCTAACAAATATAAAATCGCAATCCGTGTTGGATCACTGATAATTTTAAATAGCTTACTGACTTGTTGGATGGTCTCTTCATCTAACAACAGCGAATCTTGTTTACTCATAAATTATCTTTTCCTCCTTATCAAATAGGTTACTAGCTTAGTCAATTTAAAGCTAAAAAACTATTGCTTAAGCTACCCCTGTTGAGAATAACGTTAACCAATAGTTTTCTTTTAGCTTTATGCTTTTGGAAAAAAATCATTTTTATTGTGTGTATTTAATTCAGCCATTTTACCTGTATCTAAATAAATAATCCATTCAGAAATATTCGTTACGTAATCACCAATTCGCTCAATAAAACCAGCAACTAGCATATAATCTGTTGCCCCTAGAACAATTTCTGGATCATTTTTCATTTGGCGAATGCAGGCTTTGTAGATTTTTTTAAAATCATGATCGACGTCGATATCTTTCAAAGCTACTTTTTTTGCTTTAGAAACATCTGAACCAACATATGCTTGTAAGACATCTTGGACCATTATTTTAACTTTTTCAGACATTTCTGCAATTTGAGCTTCTATTTCATAATCTCTTTTATTGCCTTTTACTCGAATCGTTGACTTTGCGATACTAACAGCATGGTCTCCCATTCTTTCTAAATCTGAACTTGCTTTCATAATGGTAACAATTTTTCGTAAATCTGTTGTAACCGGTTGTTGCAAAGCAATCAATTCAAAACATTTATTTTCTAAATCTGCTTCATCCTTATTGATGGCAATATCGCCAGCAATGACTTCTTTTGCTAGTGCTTTATCGTGATTAACAAAAGCTTTTACAGACTTATAGATTGCCTCATTCACAGCTTTTCCCATCTGAAAAAAATGGATGTGCAAGTCGTTAAGGTCTTCTTCAAATACACGTCTCACTAACTATCACTCCTATTGGTCTATCGTTATTTTTCATTATACCTAACTTTTACCCAAAACGTCCAGAAATATAGTCTTCTGTTTCTTTTTTATGTGGATTTGTAAAAATTTGTCTGGTTTCACCATGTTCTATCAAATGGCCATCTAAGAAAAAAGCTGTTTTATCTGAAATACGTGAAGCTTGTTGCATATTATGCGTCACAATAATCATTGTATACTCTTCTTTTAACTCTAACAACATTCGCTCAATCTTTCCACTAGAAACTGGATCTAACGCACTTGTCGGTTCATCTAACAAGATTATTGCTGGTTCCACTGCTAAAACTCTCGCAATACAGACCCGTTGTTGTTGACCACCAGAAAGTGCTAAGGCACTTTTTGATAACTTATCTTTAACGTCTTCCCATACTGCCGCTTTTTTCAAACTGGCTTCTACTATTTCTGCAATTTTAGCTTTATCTTTCATTCCTGCAATTCTCAAGCCGTATGCAACATTTTCGAAAATAGAAAAAGGGAAAGGATTGGGTTGTTGAAAGACCATTCCAATTTTCTTTCTCAACTCAACAGTATCCATCTTAGGACTATAAATATCTTTGTTTTCAAAAGTCACATTTCCCGTTACAGTTACATCTGGAATCAAGTCATTCATCCGATTTAATGTTCTTAAATAAGTTGATTTACCACATCCACTAGGACCAATTAAAGCCGTAATCTCGTTGGGTAAGAAATCTAACGAAACGCCTTTTAACGCCTCTTTTTTCCCATAATATAAATGAACATCTTTCGTTTCAATAATATGGTTTTCACTCGTCATTCTATTTCCTCCTAGCCAAAGTTACCTGAAACGTAGTCCTCAGTCGATTGGATTTTTGGTCGTGTAAATACTTTTCTTGTCTCATCGTATTCAATGACATTTCCCAAATAAAAGAAGGCAGTATAATCACTAATTCGTGAAGCTTGCTGCATATTGTGTGTCACAATAATAATCGAATATTTCTCTTTTAATTGGAGCAATGTATCTTCAACTTGACTTGTAGAGATTGGATCTAGTGCACTTGCAGGTTCATCAAGTAAGAGTACATCTGGCTTTAAAGCAATCGCACGAGCAATACACAACCGTTGCTGTTGACCACCTGATAAAGCGAGTGCATTTTTATGCAAATCATCTTTTACTTGTTCCCATAAAGCAGCTTGTTTTAAACTTGTTTCCACTGCTTCATCTAGTGCGTTTTTATCTTTGACACCGTGACGTTTTAAAGCAAAACTGATGTTGTCATAAATTGATTTGCTAAAAGGGTTTGGACGCTGGAAAACCATTCCAATATTTTTACGCATTTCATATACATCCGTCTCAGGTGTATTAATGTCTTTGCCATGATACAAGATTTCCCCTGTTACTCTGGCAATTTGAATCTCGTCATTCATCCGATTTAATGAGCGTAAATAAGTCGACTTGCCACAACCACTTGGCCCAATCAAAGAGGTAATCTTATTTTCTTCAAATTCTAGCGTTACCCCTTTTATCGCTTCGTTTTGTCCGTACCAGACATGCAAGTCTTTTGTAGAGAGGTCAACAGATGCATCAGGTTTCATTTTGATAATATGTGTTTCAAGGTCTACTTTTTCTGACATATTTTATCCTCCCTAACTATTCTTTAGCCTGCTGTAATTTTTTTCTGTAGTTTCTTTCCTAAGTAACGAGCAATTAGATTAAATAATAAAACTGAAATAATTAAGACAGCTGAAGCCCCTGCTGAGACTTTTGCACCATCTGGCATAACGCCCTCACTGTTAATTTTCCAAATATGAACAGCCAACGTTTAAGCTGGGCGCATCACGTTTAGCGGACTTGAAATAGATAAAGGATTCCAATTTGTAAAATCTAAGGCCGGTGCACTTTGACCAGCTGTATAAATCAATGCAGCTGCTTCTCCAAAAATTCGACCAGCAGCTAAAATCATACCTGTTAATATACCCGGTAATGCAGCTGGTAAAATAACTAGATTGACTGTTTCCCATCGTGATAATCCTAACGCTAATCCTGCTTCTCTTTGTGTTAACGGTATCGCTCTTAATGAGTCTTCAATTGTTCTTGTTAAAAGAGGAAGGTTAAATAAAGTCAGTGCCATTGCACCAGAAAGAATGGAAAAGCCTAACCCCCATTGCAAAACAAATACTAAGAACCCAAACAACCCAACAACAACAGAAGGCAATGAACTTAATACTTCAATAATTGTGCGTATAAAGTCAGTTAGTAAATTTTTCTTTGCATATTCTGATAAATAAATAGCAGCTCCTAAAGAAAGAGGCGTACTAATAAGCATCGTTAAAATAAGTAAGTAAAATGAATTAAATAACTGAATAACAATTCCGCCGCCTGTTTGAAAAGATTTTGATGGCGTTGTTAAAAATTCCCAAGAAATTTGAGGAATTCCACGCCATAAAATAAAAGCTAGCAAACTAAATAAAATTAAAACAATTACTCCAGCCATTGCGTATAAAAAGCCAACAGCAATTTTGTCTATCTTTTTGGCATTCATGTTAGTTCATAGCCCCTTTCTTTCCAATCCAACGGGTTAAAATATTGAAGAATAAAGCCATAACTAATAAAATTAGCGCCAATGACCAAAGAACATTGTTTTCAAGTGTTCCCATTACTGTATTGCCCATGTTCATGGTTAGAATACTTGTTAACGTCGAGGCTGGTGTAATCAAATTCGTTGGCATCAATGCCGCGTTTCCAATAACCATTTGAACAGCTAGAGCTTCTCCAAATGCACGAGCCATTCCAAAAACAACCGCCGTTAACAAACCTGGTGTTGCACTTCTTAAAACTACTTTATAAATCGTTTGCCACCTTGTTGCTCCTAGGGCCAGTGAAGCTTCTCGGTAATACCGCGGAACGGACTTTAATGTGTCTACAGACATACTTGTGACTGTTGGTAAAATCATGACAAACAAAACAATTGCCGCAGAAATTATTCCAAATCCACTTCCACCGAATGTATTGCGCATAAAGGGTACAACTACTGATAAGCCAATGAAACCATAGACAACAGAAGGAATCCCTACTAATAATTCAATTACCGGCTGTAAGATTTTTTTACCCACGGTTGGTGAAATCTCCGTCATAAAAATAGCAGCTCCTATCGCAAAAGGAGTCGCTACTGCTGCTGCCAATAACGTTACAATGAACGAGCCAGCAATCATAGGCAATGCTCCAGTCAACGGCTTCCCATTCTCTCCGATACTTCCTGGATTCCAAATTTTACCGGTTAAAAAATCTATTAGTGAAACACCATCTTTAGTAAACGTTGCTATTCCCTTACTTGCAACAAAATATAAAATAGATAACACAACAAAAACAATAAATGCTATACATAAAAAACTAATTGTTTTCCCTATTTTTTCAAGTCTACTTTTACCGGAATGTTCAGCTAGTTTTTTTTGACTATCTTCCAAAAGAAGCCCTCCTCTTATTCTCTCTTTTCTCACTGATAAAAAGTAACTCTTTTATACCTTATTTTCTTTTTAGTTTTTAATCTGATTTTTGTTCAGTTTTTTTAAGGACTTCTGTTGTCATTCCTTTAGCATCTCTTTCGAATTCCATTTGATTAGTAGGGATGTAACCAAGAGCACCGATTAATGTATTCTGCACTTCATCAGACAAAATATAGTCTAAAAAGTCTTTCGTCAAACCTACTGGTTCTCCATTTGTATACATGTGTTCATAAGACCAAATAATCCATTTATTTTTTTTGACATTTTTATCTGTTGGCTTAACTCCATCAATAGACAATGCTTTAACCGTATCGTCTACATAAGAAAAAGCAACGTAACTAATTGTCCCCGGTGTGCTTGCAACAATTTGCCTAACTGTTCCACTGGATTCTTGTTCTTGGGTTACGATACTTTTCGAGCCCTCTGTAAGAACCCAACGGTCAAAAGTAGCTCGTGTACCGCTTCCTGATGAACGATTTAGTACAGTAATCGGTAAGTTTTTTCCACCTAACTCTTTCCAGTTTGTGATTTCACCAGTAAAAATTTTGCTTAAATTCTCTAAGCTAATATCTGTTACTCCTACTTCTGGCGTAACGATTGGAGTAATTCCAACTACTGCTACACGATGATCCACTAATTTTGATGCATCTATTCCGCTTTTCTCTTCTGCAAAAATATCTGAGTTGCCTATATCTACAGCATCAGCAGCAATTTGCCCTAGTCCTGTTCCGCTTCCTCCACCTTGAACGTTGATGAATTTACCGAAATTTTCAGATCCATATTGTTCGCCTGCTGCTTCAACTAACGGTTGTAAAGCAGAAGAACCGACAGCTGTAATAGACTCTTCACCTTCAAGTGGACTACAAGCTGCTAAAAAAATAGTTGAAATAAACGCAATAGCTAATTTATTGTATCGATTAAATTTCATGATTTACCTCCTAGGTAATAATAGAATCCCTATATTTACTCATCATAACGTACTTTTGTAAAAGTTTGCCGGTTTAATTGTAAATTTTATGTAAATAAAGTCTTCAATCTAATTTCATCTTAGCGTTTTTACTTTTAAAGCGCAAAGAAAAGACTAGCTAACCGAGGTTTTCATTTGTTTTTAATGATTTTAACAAATAAAAAAACTCCTTATTACTTGAGAAGAATTACTTACTCAAGCAACAAAAAGGTTTTAGTTAATTAATATGTTTCGAATTTAATTCGGCTATTTTGCCGGTTTCAAGATAAATAATCCATTCGCAAATGTTGGTTACATAATCTCCGATACGCTCTAAATTTTTGGCTACTAGAAGATAATCAGTCCCACCAATGACTAAATTAGTATTTTTTCTCATCTCTTTTATACTTTGCTCGAAAATTTCTTTAGAAAGGGTGTTAATTGCATCATCACTTTCAGCAATCTTTCGAGCTTTTTGATCGTCTCTTTCTAAGTAAGCTTCTAGTACTAATTGAACCAACATCTTTACCTTTATTGATAACCCATCAATTTTTTCTTCCATTTGAGGAATACGTTCTTTACCTTTTACACGAATAGTAGATTTTGCAATGCTGACAGCATGGTCTCCCATCCTTTCTAAATCAACACACGCTTTCATAACCGTCACAATTCTTCGTAAATCACTCGTTACTGGTTGTTGCAGTGCAATTAATTCAAAACACTTCTTTTCTAACAGTAACTCCGCTTCATTTATTTTATAATCTTGATCGATTACTTTTTGTGCTAATTCTCTGTCATGAGTAATAAATGATTTGACTGATTTACCTATCGCTTCATCAACTAGCAGTCCCATTTCTGAAAAATAATGATGTAAAGAAGTCAATTCTTCTTCAAAATTTCGTCTCATTTAACCAGCCCCTATCTCTTATCATTTTCTAGCCAAAACGTCCTGAGATGTAATCTTCTGTTTCCTGTTTTTTAGGATTAGTAAAAATTTTTCTTGTTTCATCATACTCGATAATTTTTCCATTTAAAAAGAAAGCTGTTTTATCTGAAATACGTGAAGCCTGTTGCATATTATGAGTAACAATCACTAATGTGTAGTCTTTTTTTAATCCTATGACTAATTCTTCAATCTTTGCTGTAGAAATAGGGTCCAAGGCACTTGTCGGTTCATCCATTAACAAAACCTCTGGATCAACCGCTAAGGCCCTAGCAATGCAAATTCGTTGTTGTTGTCCACCAGATAAAGATAGAGCATTTTTTTTCAAATCATCTTTAACTTCTTCCCAAATAGCTGCTTTACGCAGGCTTTTTTCTACTAGTTCATCTACTATTTGTTTGTTTTTGATACCATGAGTCCTTGGTCCATAAGCAATGTTATCGTATATACTCATTGGAAATGGATTTGGTTGCTGAAAAACCATTCCAACTCGTTTACGTAGAAGATTAATATTACACTCTTTTGCATAAATATTTTCATCATCCATTTTCACTTCTCCACTTATCGTGCATCCTTCAACTAGATCATTCATTCTATTTAAACTCTTGATTAAAGTAGATTTTCCACATCCAGAAGGTCCTATAAAAGCCGTTATTTCATTTTTTAAAATAGGTAAATTAATATTATGGAGAGCTTGAAATTTTCCATAAAATAAATTCAACTCTTTAATAGTCACTTTGCTCATTTCGTCGTCTCCTTTGTCAGTCTGCTACTAAGGTACGTTGATAACGCATTAATGATCAATACGGTTAGAATCAAAACAACACCCGTAGCGTAAGACTCATTGACATGCTGTCCTTCACTAGATAAGACGTACATGTGTAAAGCAAGTGTTCGCCCAGAAGAAAATAGACTATCTGGTAAATTGGTTGAAGTTCCCATTGTATACATTAATGCTGCTGTTTCTCCTACGACTCGTCCACTAGCTAAGATAACGCCAGATAGAATTCCTGGCATAGCTACAGGCAAGACTATCTTGAAAATCGTTCTCAGTTTTCCAGCTCCCAAACTAAAGCTTGCCTGTCTTAACGAATCTTTAACGGAAAGGAGAGATTCTTCTGTTGCCCGAATAATCAATGGTAAAACCATGATAACCGCCGTTAAAACGCCCGCTAAAAGAGAATATTGAAAACGTAAAAACGTCACAAAAAATAACATTCCGAATAGGCCATAAACAATGGATGGAATAGCTGCTAGCGTATCTGTTGCTATGCGAATTAATTCTACTCCTTTATTATTTTTTTCCGCATACTCGATAAGATAAAAACCCGTAAATACTCCAATAGGTGTCGCTATAATCAACGTTAACCCAACAACCATAAACGTTGTTAACAATGCTGGCAGAAGTGAAACGTTAGTCGTTGTATAGTGAAAAGAAAACAGCGCAGGGGTTAAATGTGGAAGCCCCTTAATTAAAATAAAGCTAATAATAAAAAACAACGATCCAAATGTTATTAAGGCTGAAAAATAAACCAATCCTTTAATGTAATTACGACTCATCTAATGGCCTCTTTTCGTTTGATTAATAGAAAGATGCCATTAATCACTAAAATAAAACCAAACAAAACAACAGCCGTTGCAATCAATGCTTCACGGTGTTGGCCGGTGGCATAAGACATCTCCAAAACAATATTTGTTGTTAACGTCCTAACTCCTTGAGTTAACGAGTCAGGAATACGTGGTTGATTTCCAGCAACTAAAACAACGGCCATTGTTTCCCCAATCGCGCGTCCAATGCCTAGAATAACAGAGGATAAAACACCTGATTTAGCTGCAGGTAAACTCACTTTCATAATCGATCGCTCATGACTAGCTCCTAAGGCTAGACTGCCGCTATAATAACTTTTTGGAACGGCCCGAATAGCTGATTCTGACATCCCAATAATTGTTGGTAAAATCATAATCCCTAATAAAAGAATAACGGTTAGCATATTCATACCTGTTCCTCCAAAAAGACGACGCATAAAAGGAACGATTAACTGTAAAGCAAAGAATCCGTATACGATAGAAGGTATCGCCGCCATCAGATTAACGGCAGGCTTTAACACCTTATATAGTTTAGTAGGGCAAAATTCAGCCATAAACACAGCTGTTAGCACCCCGACAGGGACACCTATCACAATTGCTCCTAAAGTAACAGTCACAGAGCCAATAATCATAGGTAAAATACCAAACGCAGCCGGAGTATTTGATGGTGTCCATTTTTCTCCCAATAAAAAGTTACTCAGTCCATACTCTGCAATAAAGGGTATGCCGCCACCAAAAACAAAGATACCTATTAAGATGATTGCCATCACAGAGATCAAAGCTGATATAAGAAAGACTCCCTGCATAAAACTATCTAATTTTTTTATTTTCATCTTTTTATTTCTCACTGCTATCACTCAAATCTACTTTATTGTTTTTCTCCATTCGAGGACACTCTTTTTACTAACAAGGTCATTTAGATCCATTATTCTTGCCAAATTAGTTGTTCACCTGTAAAAATAGCTTTTACTTGTTCCATGGTTAATTCGTCTGTCGTGTTTTCTTTATTTACGATAACAGCAATTCCATCCATCGCTAGAACAGATACCGTTAATACCTCTTTTTCCTCTTCTTTTAATTCTCTAGAAGCCATACCAATATCGGCTGTACCATCTGTCGCTGCCGTTATCCCTGCAGAAGAACCATTTGACGTAATATCAATCGTTACATTAGGATTCAAAGCCTGATATTCTTCAGCAAGAACTTCCATAACAGAGGTAACGGATGTTGAGCCGACAATGCTGACTTTTCCATCTAGATTTTCTGATGCCGTGTAGATAACTGCTTGATCATCCGCTTCAATGTATCCTTCTTTTACAACCATTTCTTGTCCTTGTTGACTAAATATAAAATCCCAAAAATCTTGTGCTTCTTTACTTAACTTATCTTTATAAACAAGATTAAAGGGACGTGCAATTGCGTATGAGTTATCTTTAATTGTTTCAGGAGTAGGATGAACGCCTTCTATCTTAAGAGCTTTGATTGTATCATTCACAGACCCCAGTGAAATATACCCTATCGAAGTTGCATCGCCTGCGACAGAAGTCATGACTCCATCTGTACTATTTTGGATTGCAGCCTCCATATAGGTTGCATCTATCTCATTGCCATCGGCATCTTTTTCTAGTACTTTTGTAATTTCAGTAAATGCCCCGCGTGTTCCTGAACCATCTTCACGAGAAATCACATGGATGGGTTGAGTAAGATCAAATTCTCCTTCAGTTAAACTCGAACCGGTTGCGTCAGAAGATGAGTTGCCACAAGCAGCTAAAAATAGTGCCATTCCTAAAGCCATTAGTACTTTTGATGATTTTTTGATATGCATAGTATTCCATCCTTTTTTTATAGTGTTGGACTTCTTCTTGTCCACATCTCTTATAGTAAAGGATGACTGTCTATTTCATTCTCTCTTTGTGTAACGTTTGTGTAGCTCTTTGTAAAGGAGTTGCAAAGGGCTACACAAAAAAACTAAGAAAAAGTGATGAAAGCTCCTTTTTCTTAGTTTTTTATTTTATACATGACGCAATGGGAACATTAATGTGAACGTTGTTCCTAAGCCAACTTTACTCTTTACCGTAATTGTTCCATTAAAATTTTCGACTAAATATTTCACAATGGATAATCCTAATCCTGTTCCACCTGAATTTCGACTTCTACCTTTGTCTACTCGATAAAAACGTTCAAAAACACGATCGATTTCATCTTCTGGAATACCCATTCCATTATCACTGATGGTAATGATAGCCTGACTCTCGCTTTTTTTAACGATTACATTTATGACTCCACCAGGTTTTGTATAAATAACCGCATTATCAATCAGATTGGCTAAAACTTGTTTTAATCGGTTTCTATCTCCGTCGATTTTAACACAATCTTCTTCAAATAAATGCATCGTGATTTCTTTTTGCTTTGCTTTTTGGTTAATTAACTTAAATGTAGACAAAACAGCATCTTTGACTACTACTTCTTCAAAAGAAATTGGGACTTGTCTTTGTTCTAATTTAGATAATTCTAATATATCGTTTACTAAAAGATTCAATCGTGTACTTTCTTCTAACATAATCTCTAAAAATTGTTTCAGAATTGCTTTATCTTCCATAGCCCCGTCTAACAACGTTTCTGAAAATCCTTTTAACGCTGTGATTGGAGTTCTTAACTCATGAGAAGCATTGGTAACGAAATCAGTTCGGACTTTTTCTAGGCGTCTTATCTCTGTAATGTCATACAATAAGACAATAAGATTCGTATCCTCTCTAGTCTTTCCTGCTATTGGGACAATATTCGCGTCAACAATTCTCTCACTAGGAAAATAAAAATAAATTTCTTTGTTTTGTCTTTCTTTTTTTCGATAAGCCTTTTCAATCAAATAGCTTAATCCATAACTTTTTGTGGCTTCAGCATAAGATTTACCGATTAATTTACTACTATCCATATCAAAAATTTGGCACATAGCTGGATTAACTATTTGAATATTCCGGTGTTCATCTAGTTGCATCACACCAATTACCAAGTGATTAATCAATTCATTGATACGCTCTTTATTTTGAGTAATTTCTTGCATTTGATCATCTAAACTCTCTGCTAATTCATTAATTGTTTGTCCGAGTTTAGTTATTTCACCATAACCATTTCCGCTAAAGCGTGCTTCATAATGATTATCAGATAATTTTTTTGCTACGTCCATCACTTCTTCAATTGGCTTAGCAATGTATTTCGCGACTAAAAAAGTAATGCCCGCCGTCAATAATAAAGCTAAAAAGATGAATGCTACAATCGACTGCATCATTTGATCATTTAATTGATTCATTTCTGCTAAAGGTTTAGCCAAACGAAGCACACCTATTAACTGGCCTGATTGACTTAAAACCGGCTGTGCAACATAGTAAAGAGTCTTTTTAGTACTTTTACTCGTACGCGAATCAGTCCCTTGCGGCTCTCCTTTTAGAATCGCTTGTATTTCTTTGCGATTAGAGTGATTCTCTAATGGTGTGAGATTAGTTATTTTAGAATCGTAGACAACTGTCCCATTCAAATCAATCAATGTAATACGTTGGTTTGTGTATTCTTTTACTTTTAACGCTTCTTCTTTCAAAGTAGAAAAGGTTGCTTCATCTTTAGCTAGACTATTGATGTTACTTAAGACAAGCTTAGATTGCTCTAGCAAATCCTCTTTTTGATTCTCATTCGCATAACTTTGCATCAACTGAGTTGAAAAAAAAACAACGCAACTTCCAAAAATAATAAATAAAATCATAAAAATAGTTAGCACCTGCGTTTGCATCTTTTTCATTATTTTGGTGCCTCAAATTTATAACCAAACCCTCTTACAGTTCGAATATAAGTTGGCTTTTTAGTATCAGATTCTATTTTTTCTCTGATATGACTAATATGAGCATCCACAATTCTTGTTTCTCCTATATAGTCAAAGTTCCAAATAGCATTTAATAATTGTTCACGACTCAAAACACGATTTAATCGTTTGGACATGTAGAGCAATAATTCAAATTCTTTTGGAGTCAACTCAATTTCTTTTTCACGAACGATTACTTTATATTGACTAGGAAAAATACAAATCTCACCAATTACGATTTTTTCATTGTTTTCTTCTTTTTCTTTATCTTTATCTCTAGCTATCTCTGGTTGAATACGGCGCATGATAGCTTTCATTCTCGCTAATACTTCTCTTGGACTAAACGGTTTTGTCATATAATCATCTGCGCCTAGTTCTAATCCGATGATTTTATCTAATTCATCATCTTTAGCTGTCAGAATCATGATAGGTGTATCTTTTTTTTCTTGACGCAACTTTTTACAAACTTCTATACCATCCATTGAAGGCATCATTAAATCTAAAAGAATAAAGTCATATTCATTCGCTAAAGCTAAATTGTATCCTATTAATCCATCTAAAGCTGTCTGTACCTCATAACCCTCTTTTTCTAAATTAAAAGTTAACAGAGTCACTATTGATTGTTCATCATCAACAATTAAAACTTTTTTCATAACGTTCCTCCGCCTGATAAGTCCAACTTATATCGTTTTATTTTATTCATCTACAGTAACACTACACCAATCTCATGCGGTGAGTCTGCGTAAAGAGCTGTCTCAGTTAATCTTAGCTCTCCATCTGGCCCTTTTACTTTTAAGTGACAATAAACACTATTTTTTGATAAAGCTTGATAAAAATCATCTTGTGTTTCTAGTTTTTGATTGTTACAAGAAACAATTGTATCTCCTACAAGTATCTCCATTTTTTCAGCGGGTGTACCCGGACGAACGGCAATCACTTTCACCCCACCGTTTGCAGCTCCAAATAAAAAGGTCCAATTTTTTTCGCGGCAACGGTGACGATATAAAGCAACAAACCCACCTAGAGGCAATAAAATTAACCCTGCTAGTCCTGCATAAACAGTCCAAATAGAACCAATAGCTAATAAGCTTGTTGAGACTACTACTAACAAAAGGTCCTTCACTAACAAGCTCACAGCCTCTTTAGGCAACTGTGTATGAACTGTTATACGCATCCCAATCAAAACTGGTAATATGAAAAAGGAATACTGTTGATTTCCAAGCGAAAATACCGGCCACCATTCAAATAATGCACCAAAACTTTCACCTGGAATAACAATCAGCAAGGGTACAAACCAGAAGGGCTTAATCTGATAGCGCGCTATTTTTTTACCACGTTTAGTCTGTAAAAACCATGGAGTTAGTTTTTTATCGGCTTGTTTTTTAATCACTATCAGTGAGGCACTCATTAAAAAGAGTGCTATGAAAAGGACGTTCGTCACTAAATGAGCATTGACCCATTTTACTTGCTCAAGAGGTTGGTACCATCCTTGTGGTAAAAAATTTGAAGGCGATTCATTGCTAAGTACTCTTATTCCAAGTAGTACCAATGTCGTTAAAGGAAAGGTAAATAGAGGACTGATGAATCGATACCCACTAATCAATAATACAATGGCCACTATTTCGTAGATAATAATCCAATCCATTGTAATAGGAATACCGATTAAAACAATAAATAGAGAGCCTACTAAACCAGTCATTAGGCCTAATAATAGGTAGTTTTTTAATTCATACAGTTCTTTATAAATAGCTACTCGGTAGTTTACTCTCTCTTTTTTAATCCTTTTGTAACTTGTCGTAATGGCTACACCTAATCCAACTAAAAATACTGGTTGAATAAAAAAAACAACTAGAGCTAGTAATAAATTTATAATTAGTTGCATATACACTTTCATCCTCTCAACTTCCCTTTATTTTGCAGTTGCTTATTTTCTAAGAAACTAGTTTACCACTTCAAAATTACTACGGTACATTTTATTAGCTAAGATTCACTTTCTTATAGCGTACCTATTTTAAGGACAAATGTAAAATAGAAATAGTTCTTTTTTGATGTTATTGAGAAATAAACTGATAAATAAAAAAAACTTGAGATAAAAACACCTTTGAAGTGATTTTATTTCAAGTTTTTTTGTCGCATTTAGGGACGACATGTTTAGTTTTTGATTAGAAAAAATAAGAACTAGTTTACTCGACCATATCCAACAACGTATTTTCCCCAATAGTACTGATTAATTTGGGCTACTGCTACGCCAGAAGAAGATTGAGCTCCAATAAAATTACCATTACCTAAGTAAATAGCAACGTGATCAATGCTTCCTGTTTGGTTAAAGAATACTAAATCACCAGGTTTAGCTTCTGATTGAGAAACTTTTGTTGATGCAGAGTATTGTGCACTTGCTGTACGAGGTAAGTTAACGCCAGCAGAACTAAACGCATACTGAGTAAAACCAGAACAGTCAAAACCTGAAGTTGTTGTTCCACCATATAAATAAGGTGTTCCTTGAACTCCAAATGCTGCACCTTGCACGCTGCCCCATGAGTTACTTGAAGCTGGAGTAGATGCTGCTGGTGTACTTTCTGTTTTTACTGTTGTTGCTTTCCCTGCTACTACACTCGTATTTATAACTGAAGCATTTTTAGCTTCTCCAATTTCTCTTGCTGCTTTTTCAGCAGCTGTTTTTGTTGCTAATAGTTGTTGTTTTTCATTTTCAACTACTGATTTTTCAGCTGCAATTGTTGCAACTACAGCTTCTTTCTCTAATTGTTGTTGCATCAAATCTGTTTTAGTAGATTCTAATTTAGCAGCTAAAATAGTTTGACTTTTTAGAGTTGCCTCGTTTTCAGCTTGTTTTTCTGCAACTAATGCTTTATCTTCTGCTTGTTGTTTAACTAAGCTTTGATTAGCAGAAACTATTTTAGAAACAACATCTACACGTCCTAAAACATCTGAAAAAGATTCAGATTCTAATAAGAAATCAGCATAATTTTGAGTATTACCATTTACTTGAACAACACGAGCTTGCTCAGCTAATTTTTCTTTACGTGCAGCAATAGCAGTATTTAGTTCCTCAATTTGTTGCTTTAACTCTTTTAGTGTTTTTTGAGTTGAGTTCATTTCAGCCATTAATGAAACAGCATTTGCTTCATTTTTAGCAATGTTTCCTGTAATTTCTGACAACTCATTTTCGATAGAATTCTTTTTACTCTCAAGTTTTTGAATTTTTTCATTTACCGTGTTCAGATTATTTCCAATCTCTGCGCTTGCTGATAATGGTGCTAAACAAGTTGTTACACCGATTGTTGCTGTTAAAAAAAGAGTTAATAATTTCTTATTCAATTTTCTGTCCTCCGTTTTCCCTAAATGCTATTTTTTATACTTTTAAAAATCTTCTAATTGAAATGGATGACCCTATAGCTCCGATTACTATACCTATTGCTAACATTGCGCTACCAATTTGGAATAAGAATGGAGAAGGTGTTAATAATGCAAAATACGTTCCTGATAGATAGGTTGTTCCAATATCATAAATGGTTACGTAAAGGAAACTAATAAAAGCAACCGGGATGAACGATCCTATAAAACCGATCAATGCGCCTTCAATTAAAAATGGCCATCTAATGAACCAGTTTGTTGCTCCAACTAGCTTCATGATTTCAATTTCTGTTCTACGAGACATGATTGTAATTCGAATTGTATTAGATATTAAGAATACTGCTGTTAAGACTAATGCACCGATAATAATAACCCCTACATTTCTAACCGTATTCATCGTTTTAAATAAGTTATCTGCTGTTGCTCCGCCATAATTTACTTTTGCCACATTCTCTAAGGCTTCAGCTTTTTTGGCAACCGCTGCAGTATTCTCGGGTGAATCTGTATTTACAATAAATACATCATACAGTGGATTATCATCGCCTTGAAAAAGATTAAATTCATTCCCGTAACTTCCAACAACTTGTTTTAATTCACTTTCTCTACTAGAAAATTCAACTGTATCAACATTTTTCAATGTTGATAGCTCTGTTTCTAGTTTCTTTTGTTCCTTCTCATCGGCAGCTAAATCAATGTAAACCCGAACACTTACGTCATTTTCAATGTCTGTTGCTAATTTGTTCACATTCATTAACATAGCTACAAAAGAGCCAACTAGTAATAAGGTTACGGCTACTGCACTAATAGCTGCAAGTGACATCCAACCGTTTCTTTTTAAACTTTTTAAACTTTCAATTAAATGTCTTTTTAACGTTCTAACCTTCATATCCGTAGTCTCCTTCCAATTGATCGCGGACAATGCGTCCATTCTCAACCGCAAGTACACGGTGTTTAACGACATTTACGATTTGACTATTATGGGTTGCCATAATAACGGTTGTTCCTTGTGTATTGATTTGTTCAAGAATAGCCATAATTTCCATTGATGTATCAGGATCTAGATTTCCAGTTGGTTCATCGGCAATTAACACACGAGGCATATTAGCAATTGCTCTAGCGATTGCTATTCGCTGTTGTTCTCCACCAGATAATTCATTTGGAAACATTCTTATTTTATGCTTTAATCCAACCAAGTCTAAAACTTCTAAAACCCGTTTTTTGATTACTTTAGGGTTTTTTTCAACTACTTCCATTGCATAAGCAATATTTTCGTATACGGTCAACCTTGGCAGTAATTTAAAATCTTGGAAAACCACACCGACATGTCTTCTTAAATAAGGGATATCTTTATCTTTCATATTTACTAAATCAAATTCTCCAACTTTGATTGTACCTTTTGTTGCTATTTCTTCTCGGTACATCATTTTGATAAACGTCGATTTACCAGCTCCACTTGGGCCTACGACATAAGCAAATTCACCTTGCTCAATACGAACGTTTAGTCCATTAACTGCTGTAATGCCGTTCGGATATTTTTTATAGACATTTATCATTTCAATCATCATATCACCTAACTTTTTTAAAATTTTCTTAGTTATCATTTTTGTCTGTTGTTATGAATTGTTTTGGATAAGGAACTAGTTTATATAAGGGATATATGAAAAGCTTTCTGTCATTTAATCCTTCCTCATTATAGCATCCATAAAAATAATGTCTGTTGTAGTTTGTTTACAAATATATTTCATTCCGTCACATTGCTGTAACGAACTGTATTATTTAAAATTTAAATACATCTTTTCTATCCAATCACCACTAAATCCAATTATCTCCTATTAAATAGGGAATATGCACACTAATTGTTCAATAAAAAGCATTTTTTTGGATTTTTAATTATAATTTTGTTTCGATTTTTACAAAAAAAACTTCTGTCAACCATAAAAGTTTGACAGAAGTTTGACAGAATTCAATTAGGTTAATTATTTGGTGTTAAAGTACTTCTTAAATAAGCTTGAATAAACAAATCGATGTCTCCATCCATCACGTTTGTAACATTGCCTGATTCATAAT
>JAGQHW010000040.1 GCA_020431645.1 Carnobacterium sp.
ATTATTTGCTTATTAGTAAAATCAAAATATTTTAATAACAGATTGAGTATAGGTTTTAAAAATATTTTTCGAATCTTCTTTCATCAATTATTACTATATAATATAACATAAATAATTAATTCATTCTTAAAATATAGTTTTTAAATATTATAAAATTGTATGCTATAGTGCATTTAAATAGGAATAATAAAATTAGTCATTTGACCATGAATACTTAAATAAATATCAACTAGACCTTTAAGTCAGCTAGCTCATGTTAGACGGATTAAATTTTGTTCATCTAGTATCAACTAATTAAAGATAATATTCAAATTTATTAAATAATATTTTTATTCATGTATCAAGACTGATGTTACTACAGCTAGTTTATAAGGCTTAGACTATATTATAAAACTTAGACTATAATTATTCATAAAAATAGCGAAAATGATTCATTTTCTAATAGAACACTATCATACCGACTATACCTAAAAAAAAGAACTAGCTGTTACACTAGTCCTCAACTCATCAATAATTTTATTTTTTATTTCACCATTGCCAATGAACCCATTGGATCCCACGGTTCTAATTCGATAACTGGTTCGTCTAAAGCTTTTAACCACTCATCTGCAACGTATTTTTTATCTACGGCTACTTGATAAGTGTACTCATCAAACCACTTGTCACTCATTGAGAATATGCCTTTTTTACCAGACTTATCGCCCCAGCTATTTTCAACTTTCCAAGTTAACGGTTTACCGTTGTCATCTAAGTTAACACCGACTAAAACCATTGCATGTGTCAATAAACTCTCGCCATAATCTAGACGTTGGGCTTTAGTCATTTTTAGACCTTCACCAAGCGTTAAGTCGTACAAATAAGCATTCTCATCCATAATACCTGATTTACGTTCAGACATTTGTCCAACATCACAACCAAACCAGACAGGTTCGCCAGCTTTAATTGAATCAATTGCTGCGTTTTTTAAGACTTCAATTGGCGTATTGATGTAACGAATCGGTTGACCCTCTTTTACTGTACCTAAGTACTTAACGGTATAAGCTTTACCATAAGGTTTATCTTCCGTTGGAGCATTCAACAAACTCACTAAACTTGTTAAGTCCCAACCAACGTATTGCTTAAAGAATTCTTGTGGAGTAGTTTTTGCAATGCGATGAAATTTGTTGTCTTTGTCACGGTAATCATAGGTAAATTCTTCAGGAACTTCGCCAAGCGCTTTTACTAGAACATTGTAGGTAAAGTACAACATCTCTTCTTTTTTAGCACTTAATGCTTCTGTTGACTCACCATTTTTATGGCCTTCACGTAAGACACTTGCAAATTCACGTAATTTTGCCGTTAGTACTTTATTTAAAACGGCTGTGTGAGATGAATGGAATGTTTCTGGCATCACTGATTTTGGAACAGCACCGTACTTTTCTAGAATACCAGAGAACATATCCCATTGTCCGCCGTCTTCTATTGGATCTTTCAGTAAGTGCGCAACGATTCTTGAATTTTGCGCTTCATCTAGCGTATCTAAGATACTATCTAAGAAATAATTTGTTTTTTCTAACTTATCCCAGAATAACGTGTAATTTTGTGAAAATTCAAATGTTTCAACATTTAAGCGATCCATTGTGCCAACACGAGCGGTATTTAAGGCTGCAAACATCCAGCAACGACCACTTGATTCTTGGTTGGTTATTTCACCACGTTTTGTTTCTTGTGAAAAAGAAAAAGGATGGCGTCTAAGTAAGTCATTATCTAAAGAAGCTGTATTGATTCCGACTTTAGCAATGGCTCCTTTGATTACTTGGTTCTCACGATTTCCTTCAAATCGCGTTTTAAATTGCGTTAATAGGTCTGTATTGATTGTCAAAAAATCTCCTCCTCATCTTTTCTTAATCTCTATCTTACTCTTCTTTAATTTGATTTACAATTCGTTTTAGCAAATAATAGCATTCTTTGAATAAAATCTACTATTAACGAGTTGAGTATCTCAACTCTACTTCTGATCCTCATATGAGAAAAATAAAAAATCTTCGCAGGTTATTAGCCAACGAAGATTTTCACTACTCCTATTTATTAAACTTCAAAAATGTCTTCTACAATTCGCTCAGTGTAACGTGCTCCAGCCACTGTTGCGCATAAGTCGACGCCTTCACTTTGGAACAATTTCAAGGCACTAATAGACTCCATTGCTGCTTTTGCCTTTTCAGGTGTTAGGTTAAGAATTGGGTCTGCCACACTCAGTGATTTTGCCTTGCCTAAACTTGTATTGAATAATAATTCTAGTGATTTTGCCATTATTTTTTTCCTCCTTTAGTTTTTAAATCGGTTGTTATGTCATTCTTTTGAGATTAGCGTGTGTAGCGGTATTCTTCAGCAACCACTGTGTATGAAGCTGGTAGAATCGTGATTGTTTCTAGTGCTGCGGTAAACCCTTCAACTTGGACAGGTGTTACGCCTTGAATTGTATCTGAGTAATTGCGTTTGACAATCTTTTCATTCACTGCGTCCTCGAAGTGAACTGCGATTGACCCTTTATTCCATTCTTTTTCCATAATGTGTAGCCTCCTGTGTTTTATTTTTTGTAAGGTTTGTCATGACTGCTTACACCCTTAATAACGTTTTAGCTTTTTTATGTGTTACCTTGTTGCTTTCAATTGTACAAGAAAAGGATCTAGTTTTATCACAATACTTTTTCGCCATTGATAGATAGTCTTACGACTAACTTGATATTTTTTAGCAATTTCTGTTACCGTTAGGCGATGAATGACTGCATCTATTAAGTACAGTTGCTCTTTTTTTGTCAAATACACCAGCATTTCTTTAAATAAATCCATTATTAAACACTCATTCTCAAACTGAGACTGTCCATCTGGGTAGTTTTCTTGCATCATATCAGGCCAAGGCAATTCATTTGAAGACAAACGGTATTCTTTTCGACGCAAATCTCTAATATGCCATTGGATTTTCTTGAAAGCAAAACCGCCAAAAGGATAGATAAAGGCCTCTTCTTCTGGATCTTCAGGAAAATTCTCATATGCTTCCACTAACTTTAGTAACCCTTGCTGCACAAAATCATCGTAATCTGGGTGAGTCCTTTTTATTCCTTCTCTTTTTAATACGCCAAACACAATCCGACTATGTCGTTCAAAAAAAACTGATTCCTTTTCAGTAGCTAGTTTTCTTATCATCTCGATCATTCCTTTATAAAGTGTTACAAGGCCTTGTACACTCATAGAATAATCGCTTGTATAACCTTGTGACAATGTCTCAAAAAGAGCCAAAACTAGTAGAAATAAACTTATTTATTGAGTTTGCCTTAAAAATACTCCTGTTTAATTATTTTTTTCACATGCATCCTAAAAAGCATCTGTTTTATTAAGCAAAAACGACCTATTTTAAATTCATTTGAAAGAAAATGTCATCTAAACAAATTAGTCTTCTATCGCTAATACCTATCTAGTAGTAGACGTAGAGCATTAAATTAAAAATAGATTAGTAAATAATAAGAATTTCATCATCTAATAAAAAAATGAGATTTCTTTAGTGAAATCGGTTACAATACACTTGTACTATTATTTTTTCTATTAGTCTAATTAGGAAAGAGGAATGATGCATGGGAAGAGATTTTGATCAGTTTCAAGCGATGGATACGTATAGAACATGGGAAAAGGAGTTTTATCACTCGTCGCATTATCAGGTTAATCAACAATTAGCTCATGATGATGGATTGCTACGTGAGAACCTTTTATCGACAAGTGAATACACTCAGAAAGGTCAGCAAAAATCGCTTCATTTTACCCAAACAGCTCTAAAAGAAATCGCTGATAACTGTATTGAATTCAACCATATCGTCATCACGAATCAAGTCATTTACATCAAAGACATCAGTAAGTTATCTTCTTCACCTTTTAATAGTCTTATTTTCTATTTGAACCAAGAGCCGCTTAAATCAAAAGAGACGACTACAGAAATTATGAATCGCTATTTTGAAGCCAATCTGGTGCCCTATCATTATGTCAAACTAATTGGACGCAGCATCGGTATTCAAAAGTGTTGTCCTTATGTATACAATACCATTGCTTATATCCCTGAAAAAGGTCCTTCAAACGCTCCTGTTAGTTGGTATGCCTTGCACCATGTCGTACATGCGATTAAAAACAATCAATCGAACTTAACTTTTTTGCATTTTCGAAACCAGCACGAATTTTCGCTTGAATTAGGAAAAAAGGGCTATGAGAGACAGTTAGTTCATGTCATCAACCTTTACTCTCTTCAACAACTGTTTAAAAAACGAATAATGGCTGACTTTAATTTGATCGAATTGCCTTCAGCAGAAAAAGAGCTGAACGTTATCCAAAAAAGATTGCAAACAGCTACTTCTATTTATTTGGAACCGCATTCTTTGCAACAATTTTTGAACTATCTAGTGTATTTCAAAGTTCAAGAACTACTAACAAAGGTACTAGGAGAAGAAAATCCCTTTATCGAAGAAATTATGTCTACCTTTAAAAGGCCACCTTTTCGCTTTCGATTTAATAAGTAAGATTTTTATTTTACAACACAAAAAAATCCGATTCCACACTTATCTACAGTGTGAGTTTCGGATTTTTTGGTCTGATTGCGTAAAACTTTATTGATAAGTAGTAGCTTTATACTGAACGTTTTTTAAACTCTCATTGATAAAAACCTGATGTACCGATGCCCGCTTTTTTTCAGGTACTTCTTCGGCAACCTCTGCGACATTCAAACAAAGTTGATAGAATTTTTTTGCTTCTTCTTCCGTTTCAAATTCATAAGTATGGGCTATTTCTCGGGTATCCGCATAATATAAAACGACTTCTTTTTCTTCTATATACCCACTAAAATAATCTGAAAATTGTTCTAGTTCCCTCATGCTCTAACCTCCTTTCATTGTATTTTTTTTAGCTAAAAATAAAGGTCTAACGCCAGATTAAGCGGTTACATTCAAAAGTGATCCATAAACCTCTAATAAATTTATCATACCCCTTATTTTAAAAATATACTAGTGAATTTATTCATTTGTATACACTTTCTAAGCTAATTCTAACGCGATTTTTATGTCTTTTTATTATTAGACTAATTTTAATTGTTACTCTACTAAATTCACAATTATACTTAACTATTGTTAGTTTTACTCTTTTAGTTTTACTAAGTCGCGGACAACTAACCTGCGAAAAGACTGAAACTTGTCCAAATCACAAAAAATATAGCCGTGTTCCGAGTATTTAACCCTCCACTTGTCTACTCTCGCGGCATTCTGGACAAGTGTCACTGATAGTTCTACTCACTCGTCTTTTTTTATGTTTAGTTAGACAAGTGGGCTCTTAAAGGATGTGAATTTGTCCGAATTGTTTTAAAATACTATTTACTCACGACTTTAGTCTTACTAGCAGCACTAGTCACTAAGTCACGGACAACTAACCTGAGAAAAGGCAGAAACTTGTCCAAACCACAAAAAATACAGCCGTATTCCTGTTATTTGACCCTCCACTTGTCTACTCTCATGGCATTCTGGACAAGTACCACTGATAGTTCTACTCACTCGTCTTTTTTATGTTTATTTAGACAAGTGGGCTCTTAAAGGATGTGAACTGGGCCGAATAGTCCTTGTTTGTCACTACTCGCGACTTTCATTTTTACTAAGTGCATTCAAGACTCTTCTGATTCGCTTCTTTGAGACCATTTCGTCGCACCAGCTATAGACAATATGCGTTGATACTTTATGTGTTGGAAATAGCTGTTGATACTCCAATATGCTCGCTAAAACTACAGAATTAACTATATTCTTATAGCTACAATTATCACACTGATAGGTTTGACGATAAATACTCAATTCGAATCCGCCACATTTTTCACATCTCATCCCTTTTTTAAGATCAGAAAACTGATAGTTAGGAATATCTTCGATAAATACCGGTTGTTTAACTTTATACGTCATGAAATTTTTTATAAAGTTTTTAGGAGGTTTTTTCATCGCTACCATTTCATTTTTTAAGGCAGTAAAATGACTTTTTAGCTGAGTCGGTAGGATCATTGTCTTGTCTTCAGGTGCATAAAATAAGGTGAACTCTGGATGAACGTAAACTACGAAAGCCTTTACTTCAAAGGTATATCCGAGTTCTTTCAAGAATATCTTTAATTTATTTTTAGTACTTTGAACCTGAATCAATGGATTACTCACTTCAAAATCAGGTTTCTTCAAAAGCATCTCTGAACCATAATAGTAGTCACCACTGTAATTTTTTATTTCATATAGATAAATAGTCTCTCCTATTATTACTACCGTATCGATTTGAAAAGCGTTCGACATGCTTGGTTGTAAAAATAAATCATTCACCACTATACAGCCTAAACCTAATTGTTCTGTCATGCGGTCAAAGGCTAATTCGCCTTCAAAACCTTTTTGCAATGCCTTCAAATAATGAGTGTGTTTTCTTGATAAAGTCGTTCTTCGCTCAAGCGACTCCATTATGACTAGTGAGATGGGTTTTAACCTTTTGTTGTCAATCATCACGTACCTCCTATTAACTTACTTGCTGTCATAGGTTAAATACGCAGTTTAGCGTTGTATTCATTTATCTGAACTATTACTGACAACTATTATTTACAGACAAGTTACTAATCTAAATCATATAACTCGTCCATTTTGACTAAAAAAGCTCCCAGTTACTCAACTTTAGCCTTTCACTCTGTCACTTTACCAACGTTTTGGCCCAGTCATCACAACAATAGACTAAAGTTGTCTGTTTTTCCCTCTAAATAGACAGATCAAAAAGAATGACAGTAAACTTGTCTATTTCGCTAGCTAGCTGATTTATCACTAAATTTTTCAGCTTATTTTATCTAGTTCATTTTTGAAAGCACTTTTTCTAGAATACGTTTTTTTATACCAGTTTATCACTTTAATTTTCCCATCATGGGTACCATTAGACTCTACTACTTCACCCAATAAAACAATTAATTCAGCAGCTGTACTGTAACGTTTCCGATATCCACCTCCTACAATCACATCTGTAAGGGCGGCTATCTTTTGATTCAACCAAACCAGATAAAATGTTATTTGTTCGGGAGTTAATTTAACGGTTTTTTTCCATAAATCAAGATAATCCTCTTCTCTCTCTTTTTCAATACTGTAAACGTTTAACCTTGATACTAATTTTTTGATAATAGCTTTCTTTGCCTTACTGGTTGTGTCATTTTTGTCTAAAATTAAAAAAAATAGAGGAACTATTATCCCTTTGAGACTATTATTCCAATTTAAGTCATTTTTTTCTCCCTCACAGTACGTATAAATAAAATCAAATTCTTTATTAAAAAAACGAAGCAATCGTTTAGAATCATCACTGAGCCAATTTTCATTTAATTGAGTATTGCCATTAAAATATTTCTTCGAAAAAGTATCTGGTAATTTTTTTACAAATAGTGCAGCTTTATGCGTTTTTTCTTCGTTATTGGATAATTTAAGTAGTCTTAGATAATGTATAAGACTAGATTCTGAGTAAAAAGCAGCTTCATAAAATTGTTCTATCTTATCTAGATGATCTAACTGAATAGAAGCTTTCACTGCTAAATTGGCAACTTTTGCACGTATTAATCTACTTTCAGTTATATTATTTAGTGCTTCTAAGCCTAATTTCTCACAGTCACTAAACTGCTTATCTTCGTAAAGATAAAAGCATGCTTTTTCATATAAAAGAGGGTGTCGATTTTTATTTTTTTCAGCTGATTCACATAGTAACTTGATTCCACCCTGATAAAGATATGCTTGAGTTAATAAATTTCCCGCTCTATCTCCTGACGTTTTCTGCAAAAAGTCAATCCATTCTACTAGAAATTCTTCGCTATCTTTTACTTCTTGAGGCCTTACTGAAAAAATTTCCTCTATCGTAATATCTTGACACATCTCCCATAATAAGTACCGATACAATACGGAAGCTCTCTTTTCTTTTACTGTTGATTGATAGTGAGCGTAAAGTAAATTTATACAGATTTGTCTCATATTAATTTGTATCATCTGACTTTCTGCTAATCTTTCCATATCTAGTTCGTCATCAATCCATTCCTTTTTTTCTGTATCATATACAAAAAAAGGGACGGTACATAACCAATCATACAAATCTGCCGCTTTACGGTAATCCCTCTTATTTACTAACTCTTCAGCTATTTCAAAGGCTTTAAGTAAATATTTTACAATAGAAAAATCATCCACATAAGTATAATCTTCGTAATGATTGTCACAATTATTTTCGTAAAAGCACGTGAAATAGACCTCTTGATCTTCTACCTTAACTAGCCACTCTTCTATTTCTTTTATTGAAATAGCTTGTTCAACTATAACTGGGGTTCTTAAAGACTCTAAAAAAATTTCCCGTTGATTCCCCATTTGTGTTCTTGCATAATCACGCATCCATTCAACCTTATCCTGATCAGTCATCTTCAGTAATTGTTTATCTACCGCTTGCATAAATTCTGTAGTGTTCATTTACCTAACCATCCATTCTTTCATAGTTAACTCTTTAGTTTCAAAATTTCTTTTATTTCTTTCGAAATCAAGGGACTTTCCAAGCGAATAAAACTGCTTTCTGCTTTATTCCTACCTAAAACATCTATATTGCCATACCATACTATCTTTGAATCAATAACGACACAATGTTGCTGAACGTTCAGTTGTAAAGTTACTGAAAAACCGTCTACCTTTAATTGCTTAACCAATTTTTTTTGATTTTCTCGGTGACTTTTATTCTTTAAAGCGTGATAATCTGTTGTAACAACAGAAAAAATTAGAGAGTTACTTTGCTGATTTAGCTTATTCAAAAAGAAATCCTTGCACTAAAGTATACAAGCTGGTTGAAGAATTAAAAGAATTTATTGATAAATAAAACCAAAAACACCCTTTTAAGTGTCAAACAGGTAATCGTACTCTAAAAAAACTGCTAACTGTCTAAAATAGTTAAAATTACTTCAACATTTTAAATAATCTGCTCTAATAAATTCTGTTTACAGCCTAGTCTACACTATAAAACACTCCACTTGTCCAACCCAATAAGAAAACTACCGAGTGAAGGTCCATTTCCATCCAACTCGGAACATTCTAGGACATCTTGGACAAGTGGAGCCAAAAATACTCTAGTCTTGTCCAATCTAGCATCAAACAGGTCATCACATTCTGAAATATCTTTGATTAATTTTTGTATGTGCGATTTTTTATACGTTTCATCTGGTATTCTATTTAGTCTATCCTCTGTTTTTAACAACTCTATACTTTGTTAAGACAACATTTCTTATACTTTTTACCACTCCCACATGGACAGGGATCATTGCGTCCTACTTTTTTAATAACAAGTGGATCAGATAGTGATGGGTTTGATTTTAACATTTGCTCATGTAATTCAACCGGTGTAAAGCCATTATTTTCTCTTAATCGAGTATGGTTTGCCAATTCTATAATCAACTGGGCAACTTTATTCATTTGGTCTTTACTTTTAAATCCTACCTCTTCAAAGTTGAATTCCCCTAAGGCATAATCTAATGAAAATCCGTATAGACAGTGTCCACGGATGTTTTCACTTATCCTTTCAGCTATGAACGAATCACCATTGACAACTTCAGTCGTTATGTACTCTTTTAAATTCCTATACTCTTTAGTCTCCTCCTCGTAAAACTCATTAGTGTACTTTAATAATTTATCCTGTTCAGGAATATAAAAAGGTTTCGACTGTTGATTTACCACTAATTTATCAAAAGTATCTTCTTCTAAAACAGTCTCATGGACAATCCAATCTTTATGCAGATAAATAAAATCTTTTTCTAATGCTTCTTTATCAGCTTGAATCGCTATTTTTGCTTTTTCTAACGTCCATTTTGTTTTATTTTGACTATTATAAATCTCAACAACTTTTTCAAACTGCACGATTCCGTATAAGCGAGCCAAAGCGTTAGCGTATTTTACAATTCTTTTCATTATTTCCACTCCTTTTATCTAAATACTTTCTCTTCTATCCAATGAATAACCAGCAATTATATCTGTTCATCCTTACTACTTTTTATAGTCGATTGATGTACCTTTTGTACACCACTATTTTCTTTTCTAATGAGCTCATTATCAAAAGCGAAAGTAATTAGTCCAGTGACTATCACCTATTGACACACTTACCTATTGGAGCCAAAAACATTCTAGTCCTGTCCAATCTAGTAACAAAAAAGCTAAACTACTTTAAAAAAACTATCATCCACCCAAAATCTTTAAGATTACTTTAACATCTAAAGTAATTTTATTCTAATAAATTCTGTTTACAGCTAAGTCAACACTGTAAAACACTCCACTTGTCCAATCCAGTAAAAACTACCGAGTGAAGGTCCGTTTCCATCTAACTCGGAACATTCTAACACATCTTAGACAAGTGGAGCCAAAAAAACTCTAGTCTTGTCCAATATAGGTCCATTGAAGAAGTAAATTTCCTTAAAAAAACTTCCAACTGCTCGGTATTCGCTTGTCTAACTGAACGATACAAAAAAAGACTTCAATAAATCGAAGTCTTTCTCATAGTTAAGATTCTTAACGACTTAATTTTGTTTTAATCGTTTCAATGTGCAGTTCTTTTGTTTTTTCATCGGCATGTGTGTAGGGTTCAAGCGCTTGAGCGTACTGTTTTACTTCTTCTGGAGTCAATACTGGCGTACCCTTAGCAGTTATTTTTTTCAAAACGCGCTTGATTTGTTGTTTTTTAATAACGTTAACCGCTGGACTCGTGAGGGTAATTTTCTTTAGCTCACATCTATTGCTAAAAACAATTAACGAATACATCCATGTAGGATCTGTAATAGCCAGTGTCTCTTGTAAAGCTTTAATGTGACCTTCATTTTGCCAAATAGGATTAAAGAACGTAGATTTCTTTTTATTTGGAAAACGTTGAGTCCAGTTACGATTCGCTTCATTTCCGAATATCCATCCACCATAATTTTTAGATTCTACAACGAAGAAGCCAAACTTTGTAATCATCACTATGTCTACTTCAGTTGTGCTGCCATCTTTTTTAGGAAGGTAAAGATTGGTTAGAATCCTTTTTTCACCTTTTATTTTTTCAAGCTCACTGTATATCTTATATTCGCCCCAATGGCCTTTATTGAAAAAAGTTTGTATAAACGTATGATTGCTCGCAAGTCGATAATCAGAAATCTTAAATTCAAGAAAAATTTTTAAAATAGCCAGTGCAAATACTGAGATGTATACGATAAATATAATTCCTATCAGTTTTCCCATTGAATTCAAATCTCCTATCCTTTTTGTCTTTTTTTACATGTACGTGTTATTTCCTGATATCTATCAAGTCTAGTTAAAAACGTATTTTTTTTGAATATAAAAACTAAAAAAGAATAGCACACTATCGATAAGAATTTTTATAACGGTTACGTTGATATCTGGAAAAAGTAATTTAACAAGGGATACAAAACTAGCGGATAACAAAATTTGAATCAGTACTAAGCCATAATACTTTATTAAGCTTTTTAAAGAGCCTTTTTCAAAAACGACTAATCGATTCAGTAAATAATTAACGAAAGAAGAAGCTGCTCTAGCGACTATAGAGGCGACCAACACTACCTCAAAAGAAAAGCCTGAAAGCAGCCCTAATAAGAGTGTGAAAACTAAGATATCAATCAAGAATGAACTGATTGCAGAAAGAGCGTATTTGATAAATACGTTATAAATTAACGCTGAATCTCTTAGTGCTCTAAAGTGTGTTGATTTATTATCGTTTAAGTAAATAGTTGAAATTGGGACTTCAATAATGGGAATAGCCTTTTTTTTCGCAGCGATTAACATATTTAACTCAAACTCAAATCTTTCCCCATCCGTATCAAGAAGAATCTCCATAAAAATTTTTGGAATAACTCGCAGACCCGTTTGTGTGTCTCCAATAGCAATACCAGAAAATAGTTTTAGGATATTGCGTGTCAGCACATTGCCAAATTTACTTTTAAAAGGAACATCTTTTGAAAAGTTCCTCACACCTAAAACTAAAGAGTCTTCTTGACGTAAAAACTCCTCGATACAAGCAATCATATCTTTAACTGTATGCTGCCCATCTGAGTCAATTGTCACCATACCTTTTGCTTCAGGATAATCAGTCAGAATACATTCAATAGCTGTTTTAATCGCTCTTCCTTTGCCTTTATTTACCTTATGCTGTTTGAGAATCACATCATAATTCAAGCAAGTTTTTTTAAATAAACCATCATACGTACTATTACTACCGTCATTAATAATGATAATTTCATTATTAAACAAACTACTTTCTCTTATTTGCTTTACTAATTCTACTAGTTTATAATCCGGCTCTAAAGTTGGGATGACAATGATTATTTCATTCATTCTATTTCTCCTTTTTAACGTAATCTGATACGAAAGAACAAATAATAATTTTCAAAACTATTCCTACTCTAATTTAATTAGCAAATAGCTAGAATCCAAAACAATGGTTCTCTTAAATGTAACAATACACAAAGAACTAGGACTATTCAATGATTTTTCATTACTTAAGCCTAATTCATGGTCTTTTTATTCTGCTATTAAAAAGAATAACCTTGCTTTCAAACTACTCTCTACAGTAATCGAATTAGATAAAACTATTTTTTAGCCAAGTTCACATAGTAAAACACTAAACTCGTCTACTCCACCGCAAAAACGGATAAGTGAAGCCCCATTTCCCTCCAACTCGGAACAAACCACCACAACTTAGACAAGTGAGAACAATTATACTACAGACTCGTCTATTTTCCCTCACTAAAGCATAAAAAGACACTAAAAAAGCCTTCAACGACTTGAAGACTTTTTCATCTCTTAGATAGATATGGTAATCTGCTCTAAAAAAACCGATTATCAGACAAATCATCACTCTAAAACATTAAACTCGTCCGCTTAACAGCAAAAGTGACCGAGTGGAGACTACTTTCCCTCCAACTCAGAACAATTTACCCTATCTTGGACATGTGAAACTAAAAACAATCCCAACTTGTCGAAAACCCTATCAAAAAACTAATCATCAATCACTAGTCTACATATTTGTCATAAGCTTTTTTATCATAAAATAACGTTAAGCTATAAGGCTTGTCATTTGATCCTTCCCACATGCTGCCTTTAATCAGCAGACTTACACCTAATCCTAAGTCGTTGTCATAATCTGTAGAATAATTATCTCCAAAATTAGGCTCTTTTAAGTCTCCTTCAAAAGCTAAAGCTCCTTCAATAAGAGGACTGCTCGCAAAGCCAGCTGTTTTTAATATCATTCGACTATCTTCTTCATCTACTTCAAAAAACGTAATTTGTCTAACGGTATCATTGGCTAGATCAGCTGTTACTGTAAAAACACTAGGGTACATGTAATTTATTTCTTGTTCCTCATCAAATTCATAGGCTTGTATCGTCATTTCTGAACCGAAATACATTCTAAGAAATTCAGCTGTCTCTTTTCCATTCTCAAGATTGTATCTAGCTTTTACTTCATTGGCTAAGCCACTTTCCACCGATTCCTTCTTTGATTCAAAAGAAGCACTTATTTTGCCTCCCTCATCAAGAGGACTTTCTTTTATATCCTTATCTGCTGAGCAACCATTCAAAATTAATACTACCACCAGCAACAAAAAACGACTGTACGTTCTAATAAAAAATCGTCCTCCTTCTTCAACAGTATATTTCATTATACCGTCGTCTATATTCCCTTTAACAAATCGGCTGTTGAATAAAGCCCTGGTTTAAGTTCTACTCCTAATTGTTTTTTCGTGAGTGCTTGAAAAGTAAAATGATCATCAATTAGCACGATTGAATCGTAGTTTTTTAATAAGGCTATGAATGCTTCATCGCTCATCATTAGTGACTCGATAGCATCAACGTTTGGGCTATATAAGAAGTATTTTCCAACAAATGAAACAAGGTAATTATCAACACTTTCTTTGTCACTAGAAATAATCAAGTATCGTTTTTCATTTAAAATCATGTTGTCACCCGTAACCTGTTTCACTTTGTATGGAATAGTGTTTTCGTATTGCTTATTTGTATAAAGCATTCCGTTATTTTCAGACAACAATAACCCGATTGAAATAAAGAAAAGCAACATCGTTGACGTTTGATACGCTTTTTTATGCTTGATGCTTTTAAATGATTTATACGTACGAGCTTGTAAAGACTGCTCATAGAAAAGCCTATCCATCTCGACAGCCATCGCCAACGCGTATACGCCAAGTCCAAAAATGACCATGCTAGACGCATATCGATCAAAACCAGCTAGAACAAGTGCTTCATCTGTCGGCATAGAAAAAAGAAACATCAATAAAATTCCTACATAATACAAAACAATCGCACTGTCTAATACGATAAAGACTGGCATCAACTTGCTTTTACGTTTAAAGCCAAAATGGATAAACAGCATCGTTCCAATAAATACTATTTGAATCAATAGAATGCCTTGTGTCGACACTGTCTCTAGACTAAGAATAGTTTTTATATAGGTTGCTGTAACCTGATCGATAATCTCTGAAGACTTGCTTGAAAAAATCTCTTGATAAGACGAAAGACTGACCGCATGTTTAGAGGTCACCTCAACAAATGTGCTCTTAACGTGTTGGCCCCATACGATATCTAGTATAAAGGTAGAAAACACTGTACCGATCATAAGGATAATAGTGAAAAGTCTAAAACCATATTTTTTCATCTGTTTGATTGCGATAAACAGATAATAAGCTAAGACTAGCAAAACAAAGAATACTCCACTATTTTTTACTATCCCCAAAACAGATAGAATGACTGCCGTATGAAAGCTGGCTAGTTTAAAATTATCTCTGTAAACGTAGATACCAGAAAGGGCAGCTAAGGCTAGTAAGGGCAATAAAAAATCTACTAATAAAGTATTCATACGAATAGCGATATTAAAATAATTGAAAACCGCTAAACTTGAAAAAATTAGTCCGCTAACTAACGCTTTTCGATCATCTCTGCTAACCGCAAATAAAGCATAAAAAGCGGCAATAATGAGGAGAAATTGACCGATTAATAAGATACTCTCACTATAACCCGCTACCCAACTCACATAATAAACAAATAACGAGCTCCCAATTGGATAGGCTGAAAAGCTAATAATTCCGTCACTTATTGCTGGTAATGAAGACTCCGTCAGTAAATACTTGACTATCAAAGCCCAGTGCGAGAAATTATCGTAATGGACCAATTGCGTCATAAACAAGGTGCTACCAAATAAAACAAGTAGAAAAGCCATCAAAAAATCAAGGTGGTCAATACGCATCAATTGAGTAAGATGCTTTCTTTTATTTTTGATTTTTTTCAGCAAATAATAGCCTGCCAACACAAGCCCAACAACAAGCAAACCAACAGATGCTAGTTGCAACAATCCAGCTAAAACGGCTGCATACAAGACAATAACATAAAAACAATAAACAACAATCCAGACCAATCGCTTATGGTAACCTAGTTTGTCTTTTAGCATAAATGCATAAAAATAACAAAAAAAGAAAAATAAAGCTAACCTTAGGAGTTGTTGAATCATGATTCACTCCCCCATTCTGTAAGAATCTTCAAGAAAGACTCTTCTTTAGCAATTTCTGGTAAATTAGTAATCTTAAACTGATACATAGTTTCAGCAGCAACAAACTGTTCAAAAACCAAATGGAAAGAAACACCACGGTAATCAAATGCAAACTCTTCTGCTAAAGGCAAGCGATTAATTGTTTTAAAATAAAAGTAATTGAAATCAAATTGAACAAGTGTCGCCTTTTGATTGGCTACTGTAACTTCTTCATCTATAAATACCGTTGCTTGGACCAGTTGATCAGACACTGGTTTCTTACCAATTAATTGCAAACGCCTAGTTAAAATTTCCAACAACTCATCTGCTGGGGTCATCCAAACGTCTCTTTTTTGTGGCAAATAATGGTTAAAGCGATCGTGCATGATTTGTAAATACTGATCAAAGTTCTCTTTATCAGGCTTATCCAAAGAAATACCATAAATCCATTCATTGGATTTAGAAACCACCCGAACAACTTTACCTTTTAGCGTTGCTTTGTATTTATCAGTCGCCATTTTTAAGGTTATTTTTTTACTTGTATCCAAATAAATTGGGTACGTAGACGTAAACGATAAACCATCTTCCGATAAGTTTTCTGTTTTTAAAGAATACTGCTTGCCCTCTTGTTCAACAATCAGTTCCTCTTCTAAAAAGATACGCTCATTTGTGCGGTAAAAAGGGCGCTTCAGACAGTACAATACCGCAAATGTTAAGTTCAAAATATGGTGCATTAACCAAAAACTGATGACACTGCCATAAAACAACTCTGTTCCAAATTTTCCGTAGTTAAATTTAACTAACCCAATAATTGATAGAATCAGTAAAAATAAATGTGGTAAAACAAATAACCGATCTAATTTAGAATTTTCAGCTGTTTTACTGGTCACTTTGAATGTTTTTTCCGATAGACCAATTGACTCAAGAAAAACTGGAATCAACAAATACGGGGCAAAAATGGTCTCTTGGATTTCACCCCAACGTTGCGAGCGAATGTCACTTGTCACGTCTCGCATAGCTAATTTTAAAAAGACATAACTAGGCAACCAAAATAATACCAATACCCAAAAATTAGTCGCGACAATTCGAATATCGAAAACAGTAAATAAAATCGGCGCCATCACATACAACATTCTTCTAAAGAATGACCACCAATACAAATAACTATTAAAAAAGACAATACGTTGAGCCGGAGTCAATTTTCTATTAACTAAGACTTTCATATTGTAGACACTACGAATGACTCCTCTTGCCCAACGAATCCGCTGTTTAAGAACGCCTGGAATATCCTTTGGTGTTAATCCACTTGCCATTGGTTCCAATGTTGAAATCGTCTTGTAACCACAAGTATTGATGATGACGCCTAATTCAAAGTCTTCTGTTATCGTATCTGTTGGAAAACCACCAGCATCAACAATCGCTTGTCTTAAAATCAAAGTATTTGATCCGGTATAAATAGCACAATCGTGAGCATTATTTAAGACATTTACTTCTCTAGAAAAAAAATCTTGTTCATTCGGAATCGATTCTTCTGCAAATAAATTGTATTGAAACAAATCAGCATTGTAGAAACTTTGCGGTGTCTGAACCAAGCCAATCGGTTTTTCATTTTCTTCTATTGGATTAATAAAATAAGGCACGGTCTCCATCAAAAAACCAGAGTAAGGAATCATATCTGCATCAAAAGTCGCAATCAAACTAGACGTTGATTGGCTTAAAGCGTAGTTTAAATTACCAGACTTAGCGTGAGTATTATTCTCCAAGCCTAAATGAGTTACCCCGAATTCTTTTGCTAAAGCTTTAATTTCTGGACGATTTTTGTCATCACAAATATAAATGTGTACTTTAGATGTATCTGGGAAGTCCATAAATTTACACCCATTTACCGTTTTATAAAGCAGTTCATAATCCTCATTGTGTGTTGCAATAAAAACATCTACATCTGGGTAGTCTTTTATTTCTATATCTGGCTTAGTTATTTCAGTGTATTTATGCTTACTCCATATCAAAATAAAAGCCGTAAAACTAGAAATGACTTCACTGATTAAGAGTAAAATACCCACTATTAAAGCAAAAAGTGATTCATCAAATGGCAGTGTGTAGCATGCTCGCCACAATAAATAAACAACACCCGAAATACCTGCCAACCAATACATCAGTATTTTTTTATCTCTCATAAGTCACTCCTACTTGAAAACATATTTTTTTTGAATAAAGAAACTTACAAAAAATAATGTCCCATCTACTATAATTTTAACAAATGTAACATCCATTTCTATAAATAACGTTTTAACTAATAAAACCAAGCCACTTGAAACGAGTATTTGAATCAAAACTAACCCATAATATTTAACCAGACTTTTTAATGAACCTTTTTCAAAAACGACTAACCGATTCAACAGGTAATTAAATAAAGACGAAGCCCCTCTAGCTACTACAGAAGCAATTAAAACTGTCTCAAAAGAAAAGCCGGCAAGCAGATTTAATAAAATAGTAAATAACGTAATATCAATTAAAAAAGAACTGACTGCTGAAAAAGCGTATTTAAAAAAAACACTATAAATTAACACTGAATCCTGCAGTGCCCTAAAATGAGTGGATTTATTTTCATTGTGATAAATGGTTGAGATAGGCACGCCAATAATTGGTACGTCGGCTTTTTTTGCTTCTAACAACATCGTCATTTCAAATTCAAAACGCTCCCCCTCGGCAGTTAACAGTTGCTCCATAAACTTTTTAGAAATCACGCGTAGACCCGTTTGTGTATCTTCGATTGCTATGCCTGAAGATAAACTCAAAACATTTCGAGTCAAGACATTTCCAACTTTACTTTTTAGCGGAACGCCGGTCGAAAAATTTCTCACACCTAAAATCAATGAAGAATCTTGCAGCAAAAAGGCGTCCATACAAGAAATCATATCCGTTAATGTGTGCTGGCCATCTGAATCAATCGTTACAATACCAATCATTTCAGGAAAATTGTCTAAAACGAGTTGAATAGCTGTCTTAATCGCTCTTCCTTTGCCTTTATTCTCCTCATGATTTTTTACAATTACTCCGTAATGTAACTGAATTTCTTCAAATATAGGATCATATGTCTGGTTGCTGCCATCATTGATAACTATGATGGTGTTATTTTTTAAACAACTTTCTCTAATCTGCTTTACTAACTCTACTAATTTGTTGTCTGGTTCTAAAGTTGGAATAACAATTGCTACCTGACTCATGTCCGACCTCCTATAATTCTATTTCGGCTTATCACTAATGCTGAAAATAAAGAACTCTTTTTATTTTTTAATCATACACTTCTATCAGGAAGCTTTCAATTTATTTAAGTTATTTTTCATTATTGCCTAACGGAGTCAATTACAAAAAAACTTTCAATCTCTTTACCATCTAGAGTAATCTGATCCAATAAAACCTTATTTTTAGCCGAGTCAATAGGATTAAGTACCTAACTTGTCCATTCACCAACTAAAACACCCGAGTGAAACTCCGTTCCCATCCAACTCGGCGCAAATTTGCGAACAGCGGACAAGTGGAATAATAAATACCTCCGACTCGGTTATTTATCCAGCACAAAAGCAAAATCACTCAAAATTTTTCAATCTCTTTCCCATCTAGAGTAATCTGATCCGATAAAACTCTATTTTTTAGCCGAGTCGACAAGACTAAGTACCTAACTTGTCCATTGCACCGTGAAAACACCTGAGTGAAGCCCCGTTCCCATCAAACTCGGCGCAAACTTACGAATATTGGACAAGTGGAATAATAAATACCTCCGACTCAGCCGTTTATCAAGCACCAAAACACAACTACCCAAAATCTTTCAATCTCTTTACCATTTAGAGTAATCTGATCCAATAAAACCTTATTTTTAGCCGAGTCAATAGGATTAAGTACCTAACTTGTCC